>JALVEM010000534.1 GCA_027030825.1 Thiohalobacter sp. | reverse complement strand
CCCTTCCTGTTCCGGAACTATGACGAGATCGACCGGGTCCGGGCCAGCCTGATGCCCGAATTCGAGCGCGGGTTCCGAGACCACCGTTTCGAACTGCTGGGCTGGATGGAGGTCGGCTTCGTGCATTTCTTCTCCAAGAAGCGCATCGACAGCCTCGACGAGCTCAAGTCCCTGCGCATCTGGCTCTGGCAGGGCGACCCGCTGGGCGAGGCCATGTTCCGTGCCGGCGGCTTCTCGCCCGTGCCGCTGTCGATCACCGAGGTCTACACCAGCCTCCAGACAGGCCTGCTGGACACCGTCTACTGCACGCCGCTCGCCGCCATCGCCCTGCAATGGTTCACGCAGGTGAAGTACGTCTCCGAGCTTCGCATGGCCAACGCCATCGGTGCCATCGTGGTCTCCGAGCGATTCTTCCGGCGCCTGCCGGACGATCTCGGGGCGCTGCTGCGCAGCACCGGCCAGGCCGTGGGAGAACGCCTGATCGAGGCCACCCGCCGCGACAACGAAAAGAGCATCGAAGTGCTCAGGGAAGAAGGGCTCGAGTTCGTCCTGCCGCCCGAGCAGCTGGACATGAACGAACTCACCCGCATGCGCGACCAGGCCCTCGAGCAGCTGACGCGCTCCGGCTACATCCCGGTCGAACTCGTTCGACGTGTGCGCGACATGCTGGACGAGATCCGCCGGAACAGCACCGGAACCGGAAACCCGGAACACCCATGACCCCCCTGCGGCAGCGGCTGCAACATCTGCTGAACTGGCTGCACCTGATCGAGACCGCCATCGCGGGCCTGTCCCTGCTGTTGCTCGCCGCCCTGGTCTTCGGACAGATCATCGCCAGGAACTTCTTCGACACCGGCATCCCCGGTGCCGACATCCTGAGCCGCCATCTGCTGCTCTACATCCTCTTTTTCGGCGCGGCCCTGGCCACCGATGCCGCCCGCCACATCCGTATCGACCTGCTGACCGTCTGGATGCCTGAACACCTGCTGGCCCGGCTCTACCGCCCGCTGCTCGCCGTCGGCATCCTGATCATGCTGCTGCTGGCGCATGCCGCCTGGCGTTTCTGGCAGGACAGCTGGGCCTACTGCCAGCCGCACGAGTGCTGGACCGTGGCGATGGATCTGGTGATCCCTGCCGGATTCTGCCTCCTGGCGCTGCACTTCCTGCTCGACTTCCTGCTGGCGGAACCGCCAGCGAGGCGGCTGCCGTGACGCCCCTGATCCTGGCCCTGCTGTTCCTGCTGGCGCTGCTGGGCATGCCCCTGTTCGTGGCGCTGGCCGGTGCCGCACTGACGCTGGTCCGGGACATGGAACTGGATCCGGCCGTGCTGGTGATCGAACTCAACCGGCTCGCCTCCTCCCCCAACCTGATCGCGATTCCGCTGTTCACCTTCGCCGGTGTGGTGATGGCCGCCGGCGGCGCTCCCCAGCGTCTGGTGCGCCTGTTCTATGCGGCCTTCGGGCGCATGCCGGGCGGCATCGCCAGCGTGGCGCTGGGCGCCTGCGCCTTCTTCACGGCCTTCTCGGGCGCCTCCGGCATCACCATCCTCGCCCTCGGCGGCCTGCTCTATCCCATCCTCCAGAAATGCGGCTACCCGGAGCGTTTCAGCCTGGGACTGCTGACCACGTCCGGCTCGATCGGCCTGCTGTTCCCGCCCAGCCTGGCAGTGCTCGTGTACGGCATCGTGGCCGGCGTCAACATCAACGAACTGTTCCTGGCCGGCATCGTGCCGGGTACGCTGCTGCTGATCCTGCTGGTCGCATTCAACAGCCTGCGCGCCAGACGCCTCATGCTGCCCAGGCGCAGCTGTACGCTCGAGGAATTCCGCAAGGCGCTGATTCACGGGATGGCGGAACTGCTGATGCCGCCCCTGATCATTCTGGGCATCTTCGGCGGCTTCGTGACCGTGACCGAGGCGGCGGCCTGCACGGTCGTCTATGTCCTCGTCGTGGAAGCCCTGATATTCCGTACCATCCGCCTGCGCGAACAGCTGTTTCCGCTGCTGAGGGAGACCTGCATCCTGGTGGGCAGCATTCTGGCCATCCTTGGCGTGGCCATGGGCCTGATCAACCTGCTGATCGATGCCCAGATACCGGACCAGCTGCTCGGCTGGGTGGAAAGACATGTGGACTCGCGGATGCTGTTCCTGCTGGTGCTGAACCTGACGCTGCTGCTGGTCGGCGCCATGATGGACATCTTCTCGGCGATCGTCGTGATCGTGCCCCTGCTGCTGCCGCTGGCGGCGCGCTACGGCATCGACCCGGTCCATCTCGGCGTCATCGTGCTGGCCAATCTGGAGATCGGCTACAATACGCCACCGGTCGGCATCAATCTGTTCATCGCCAGCCAGCGCTTCGGCCAGCCCATCTTCAGCCTGTTTCGGGCCACCCTGCCCTTCCTCGCCATCATGCTGCTGTGGCTGGGACTGGTGACCTGGATCCCCTCACTCAGCCTGTGGTGGAAATGAACATGCGTCCTTGTCATGCTTGTCCCAACAGGCTGTTGAAAAACGTCGCGAGAAGTTCGGATGCAAGGCGCACGAGCGCAGTGAACGGGACATATCAGGCAGATAGGCGAGGGAGCGAGCAGCGCGCAACGCCGCAGGCGGGCTTTGCAGCAGTTTTTCAACAGCCTGCCAACGCTCACGCAGGCAGGAATCCCGGATGAAGGCCCTGTTGATCGTCGCCCACGGCAGCCGCCGTGAAGCCTCCAATCAGGAAGTGCGCGCATTGACCGAAAGCGTCGCGGCACGCTGTGCGAGCGACTGGCAGGCAGTCCGCTGTGCCTTCCTGGAGCTGGCGCCGCCTTCCATACCCGAAGCGCTGGAATCGCTCGTTCGGGAAGGCGCCAGCGAGATCGTGGTCGTCCCCTGGTTCCTGGCTGCCGGACGCCACGTTCGGGAGGACATCCCGGCCGAGGTGGCAAAGGTGGCCGCTGATCATCCCGAGGTCCGCATCCATATCACTCCGCATCTGGGGCGCGCGCAGGGACTGGCCGAGGCGGTGCTCGGACTGGTGGCGGCATCCTCTACGCTTCGATGACCGGCGCCTCCTCGGGCAGCACCCTCTCGACGATCAGCTGCAGACTCCGTCGTCCGAGGTACTCGTTGAGGTCGGGTCGGTAGACCAGCCTGACCATCCCGTTGCGCGCCAGCTCGAGCGCCTCGCCCTGAAAGAAGGCGATGGCATCGAGGCGCGACCCGCCCTGGTTGTGCTGCACCTGCATCTTCAGATGCCGTTCGCCCACGATCCGGGCGCTCCGGACCCGGAACAGGTCATCGAAACAGGGTTCGGGAAATCCCTGGCCCCAGGGACCGGCGGCGTCCAGCGACTCGACGAGTTCGATGTTGCAGTATTCGGGCGCCAGTTCGCCGTCGGTCTCGATCACACCCTCGAGCTGCGAGGGCGCAAGACAGCGCCTGACTTCCTCGTCGAAGGCCGCCCGGAATACGTCCAGATCCGCGCTTGCGAGCGTCAGCCCCGCCGCCATGGCGTGACCTCCGAAGCGCGGCACCAGCCCGGGATGGCGGGCCTCGATGTTCTCGATCGCATCCCGGACGTGGAAACCGGGTATGGAACGTGCGGACCCCTTGAGCATGCCGTCGCCGGCATCGGCCAGGGCGATCACGGGCCGGTGCCAGCGATCCTTGATGCGCGCGGCGAGGATTCCGATGACGCCGGCATGCCAGCCCGGTTCGAACAGCACGAGGCCCCACGGCAGCGACTCATCCCCGAGACCCGGCAGGTCCAGCAGGGTCTCGGCCTCCCGGCACATGGCCGCCTCGATCTCGCGCCGCTGCCGGTTCAGTGCATCGAGCCGCGCCGCGAGTTCACGTGCCCGATCCTCGGAGTCGGCACACAGGCAGGCAATCCCGGCGTCCATGCCCTCCAGTCGCCCTGCTGCATTCAGGCGCGGCCCGACGGCAAACCCCAGATCCCGCGCCTGGACGCGACGCGGATCGCGATTGGCCACCGCCAGCAAGGCGCGGATCCCGGGCCGGCACCGTCCGGCACGAATGCGTTGCAGCCCCTGGCGCACCAGGATCCGGTTGACCGGATCGAGCGGTACCACGTCGGCCACCGTGCCGAGTGCGACGAGGTCGAGCAGCTCGGCCAGATTGGGTTCCGCAATGCCCGTGCGTTCGAACCAGCCGCGTGAACGCAGTCGCCGACGCAGCGCCAGCATGAGATAGAAGGCGACGCCCACACCGGCGAGATCCCTGCCGGGAAAGCGGCTGCCCGGCAGTTTCGGGTTGACGATCGCATCCGCGGGCGGCAGTGTCTCGCCGGGGAGGTGATGATCGGTCACGAGCACCCGGATGCCGTGCCCCCGTGCAGCCCGCACCCCGTCATGGCAGGCAATCCCGCTGTCGACTGTGAGAATCAGCCAGGGATCGCGCCGGGCCGCCACCTCGACGAGCTCGGGCGAGAGGCCGTAACCGAAGTCGAAACGATTCGGTACCAGATGATCCAGCGCCCGGTGACCGAAGGCGGACAGGGCTTCCAGGACCAGGACCGTACTCGTGGCACCGTCCACGTCGAAGTCTCCCACCACCAGGATCCGACGGGCCTCGACCAGCGCCTGCTCGAGCAGATCCAGCGCCGCTTCCATGCCGGGCAGGCCGTCCGGCGGCGGGAGGCCGTCGAGCCCCCGGAGTTCCGCCGCCTCGGGCGCCAGGCCGCGGCTGGCGTACAGTCTTCGCACCACGGGATGCAGATGCGCCGGATACCGTTCGAGCGGAATCCGCGGTGTCCTGCGCCGGATTCGGGTCAGGGAATCAGTCCGCATGGTGCACCGGCATGGAAGCGGCGTGTCGCGCCGGGTGCTCGGCACGCCAGAGCAGCCAGCTGCGATGGCGACGCAATCGATAGATCCGGCCGTTCATCGGCATCAGATCCAGAATCCCGATCTCGCCACGCCGCAGCGCCCGGAAGGCCGGTGCCAGCCAGAGGCGGTCGAATTCGGACACCCGCTCGCGCCAACGCTCGAGCTCCCCGTAGACTGCCGGCAGGCGGATCTCGTCGATGAACAGCCAGGGTTCGCGGCCCGATTCCGGAACCCGGAATCCCTGCTCGAAGTCCGGCGCTTCCATCAGTTCCAGACCGCAATGCATCGCCACGCCCCTAAAGAGCGGATCATCGACATGCAGGACGCTGTGGCGGTCGAGTCCCGTCCTTGGCCGGGGCGCGACCCCTTCGCCCCAGCACCAGAGCCCGTTGATGGTCGGGCGGCCCGCCACCTGGCGCTCGAGATTGACGGCATGGTTGGCCAGCAGCATCTGCATCTCGGTCAGCCGGCGCCTCCACTGCGCCGCCTCCCGGCCTCTCGAAAGAAAATCCGCCACGGGCTGCCCGAGCATCGCCTCCAGCGGCCGGGTCTCGATCTCCGGCATCCGGGCGAGTCGAAGATAGCCACGGCCCTCCGCGCCGGGCACCAGGTGCAGCCCCTCGCTGCCGAAGTGGGCATCGAAGGCGGCTGCCAGCGCGCGGGCCTCCTCGGACGAGACCGCCAGAAGCTCGGGACCGAAGAGAACGAGCCGGTCGCGGTCGGCCCGCAGATGCACGGCATCCGCGCGCAATACGGGATGGCGGGGACGGTGGCCGAACTCGCCCATGAAGGACAGTTCGGCCAGTCCCTGCAGGCGGTCGGCATCGAGGAAATGGCTCTTCAGCAACGCCAGACGCGAGACGGGGCCGGGATGCGGCTCGGCCCGCCCCAGCAGCCGCTTCAGGACGGGCGTGTCCGGCCAGGGGAATTCCGCCGACTGCATCCCGGGCATCGGCCCGAGCAGGCCCGGGGCGATCAGGCGGACATGCAATCCGGGTCTGGCAGCGGACATGGCGGCAGCCCGACCGGGCGCAGATGCGTATCAGGCCATGCCTTCGAGGATGGCGTCGCGCACGGCCTCGAGCGTGGCGTCGATCGTCAGGACCGTGCCCTGACTCTGGGCGATGGCCGTATCCGGATCCTTGAGCCCGTGTCCGGTGAGGGTGCAGACGACCACGCTGCCATCGGGGATCCTGCCGCTGCGGATGTCGCGCAGCGCGCCCGCCACCGAGGTGGCCGAGGCCGGCTCGCAGAAGATGCCTTCCTTCTGCGCCAGCAGTTTCTGGGCGGCCAGGATCTCCTCGTCCGTGCATTCGTCGAACCAGCCGCCGGATTCTTCCTTCACCTTCCATGCCTTGTCCCAGGACTGGGGATGCCCGATGCGGATGGCGGTCGCCACGGTTTCCGGATGATCCACCATCTCGCCGCGGATGAAGGGGTTGGCGCCGGCGGCCTGGTAGCCGACCATGGTGGGGCGCTCGTTGACGATGCCGTGTTCGTAGTATTCGCTGTATCCCATCCAGTGGGCGGTGATGTTGCCGGCGTTGCCGACCGGCAGGCAATGGAAGTCGGGGGCCCGCTCGAGTTCCTCGATGATCTCGAAGGCGGCCGTCTTCTGGCCCTGCAGCCGATAGGGGTTGATGGAGTTGACAATGGTCACGGGCGCCTGTTCGGCCACGTCCTTGACGATCTGCATGCCGGCGTCGAAGTTGCCGCGGATCTGCAGCACTACGGCACCATGCATCATGGCCTGCGCCAGCTTGCCCATGGCGATCTTGCCTTCGGGAATCAGCACGAAGGCGGTGATGCCCGCCCGCGACGCGTAGGCCGCGGCGGAGGCCGAGGTGTTGCCGGTG
>JALVEM010000533.1 GCA_027030825.1 Thiohalobacter sp. | reverse complement strand
CTTCGCTGTTTGCCTGTGTCGATCGACTCGCGGCGGCGCCATTTGTCATCCCCATGGCCATTCGCGCCGGAGCCGATCAAGTCACCAGCAAGATCAATGCCCGCTTATGAAGGGAATGGCGGAACAGGTCATATTTGGCTTTGTTATTCAACAGGTTGCGATGCATCACGTGCGGCATCCCACATTCGGTCTTGCAAGGTTCCATTCTCGGATCTGAGAAAGTGGCACGTGGCTTCATCGCATTTGTGAGAATCGGTATGCCTGACGAAGCTTGACCATGTTTACGGAAAACACACGGCCATTGTCAGAGCAGCAGCGATATATCGATTCAGGCAGGCGTCAGAAAGGAAATTTACTGCAGATGTCGATAAAGGGTGGATACGGATATGCCCAGAATTTTAGACGCTTTGTCACGGTCACCACCGGTGCTTTCCAATATGCTTTGAATGTAGCGTCGCTCGAAATCACGAACTGCGGAACGCAGATCGGTGAATCCCGCACATGGGGCATTGCCACAGATCGGACCCAGATGTCGGGGAAGAATGACATCCTCGTCACAGTTGATCACGGCTCTTTCGATCGCATTGGAAAGCTCCCTGACATTGCCACGGGACCAGTCTTCCATGAGCAGTACATGCAGTGCCTGGTGACTCAGTGTCAAGTGAGGCTTGCCGACCGATGCCGCATGCCTTGCGAGAAAATGCCGGGCCAGCAAAGGAATGTCCTCCTTTCTTGCCCGCAAGGGTGGCACCTCGATGCGCGCCACATCGAGCCGCATCAGGAGATCCTGGCGAAAACGTCCCTCATCAACCAGAACTTCGAGATTTCGATGAGTCGCAGTGACAATTCGAACATCGACATGACAAGACCTGTCACTTCCCACTGGCATGATCTCCTTCTGTTCCACGGCTCGAAGGAGCTTGGCCTGCATCGTCAGCGGCAGCTCTCCAATCTCGTCCAGGAAGAGCGTGCCACCATTTGCAGATCGGAACAGGCCTTCCCGGTCTTCGGTCGCTCCGGTGAACGCCCCTCTGCGATGTCCGAACAGGTGGCTTTCCATGAGCTCTTCCGGAATGGAAGCCACATTGACGGCCAGGAAAGGTTGTTCATGTCGGGTGGAAAGATCATGCAATGCCCGCGCAACCAATTCCTTGCCGACACCGCTCTCGCCGGTGATCAGTACATTGCAGCGCAGGGCTGCCAGCTTTCTGACCTTCTCGACGAGATCCCGCATGATTTCTGATCGATAGATGATGTTCGCCGGTTCCTCACTACCATGGAGGCGCGCACGCAGGACCCGGTTCTCGCGAATCACCTGTCGATAGGTCGAGATGTTTCCCAGCTTGTGCGAAAGGTCGTCGAAGGAAAAAGGCTTGAGCAGATAGTCATGCGCACCGCACCGGAAAGCCTCGATCGCGGACTCGACGGAGGCGTAAGCCGTCATGACCAGTGGCGTGGTGTCCAGCCCCAGCCGCTGGATCTGCCTGAGCACCTCTATTCCGTCGATATCCCGAAGATAGATGTCCGTGAGCAGGATGTCATAGTCCTCTCGCTCAAGTGCCTGAACGGCCTCTTTACCGGAGCAGGCGGCCGTTACCCTGTAACCCCGCTGCTGCAGAAATACGGACAGATTGTTGCGAAGGGTCTCTTCATCCTCAACGATAAGTACTTTCTGCTCCATTCCTTTCACCCCCCTTTTCATCGAGGCATCCTGACCCCACCGATGGAAACGTCAGAATCACTCTGGTGCCGACCCCCGGTCTGCTTTCAATGACCAGGCCGCCAGATGCACTGCGCATGACGTTCTCGACGATGGCGAGCCCCAGGCCCGTGCCCTCGGACTCCCGCGTTGTGAACAGAGGCAAAGTGGCCTGCTTCAGAATTTTCTCGTCCATGCCCACTCCGGTATCGGTAATCACCAACCGAACTCGTCCCTTCCCCTCTCTCTCGCCCTCGATGCTTATCTGTCCACCCCGTGGCATGGCCTCGAGTGAGTTGACCAGGATATTGGTCAGCACGAGGATGAGGTCATTCTCGTTGAAATTCACTCGCGGGAGATCCGGCGGCAGATCCACCCGAAACCGGACATTTCGTGCACGTGGATCATGCCGCAGCAGTCGCAGAGTATCCTGTACCACCTCGTGGAGAGCCACCTCCTGTGACACCCTGGTACGCTTGCGTGCAAAACCCGTGATCTCTCGGATGGTGTCGGCCAATCTGCGTACCTGCCTGTCGAGCACGTCCAGCGAGTTCTGGATCCGATCGAGCCGGGTTTCTCCTTTCAGCATCTGCAATTCGGAAGAAATGGACGCAAGTGGATTTCCCAGATTGTGCGCCACACCGGCAGCCAACAGGCCCAGGGCCGCCATCTTGTCCTGGTGCTGCTGCTGCATCTCCCGGTACTTGAGGTGGGTCACGTCACGTGCCAGCTCGATCACGTATTCCACGGATCCCTGATCGGAGAAGATCGGATAGGTATCTATGGAAAAGACGCGGTCGCAATCCCTGCCGCCACGCAGAAGGCGGTTCCGCAGCGCCCTGCCTTCCCGAAAAGTGTAGCTGACAAGATTCGCTTCCTTGCGCCTCTCACCCTGTTCGGCGCAATCGACCGAGATCTCTTCCAGAGCCAACCCAACAATCGGCCCCTCTCTTTCCTGCAACACCTGGCGATTGGCCCGGACGATGCGATTGTCCCTGTCGATGATGAGCACTCTCTCTTGCAGGGAATCGAACAGGGTCTCCAGAAAGGCTGTGGATTCACGGAGGGCCCGTGTCTGGCTCGCCACTTCGTCTGCCAGTCTTTCGTGGGACTCCTGGATCTGGTTGAAGTACTTCCGCAGATCCCGATACATCCTTCTCACCAGCAGGCAGGCGGCTACCAGAACTACGGTGATCACAATCAGCGAGAAATGCACGAGGGAATGCACCTGCGATACAGGTCTCTCCCTGAGCACAAAGTACTCGTGCAGCAAGACGAGGCCTGACAGCACCAGACAGACGAGCGTCAGCCATACCAGTCTTTGTCGCAGACGCTGGTCCTGATGCACCAGTGATTGGATCATCGAAATATTCGATGCTTTTCGTTCCACACTTCGAGCACCGGTCATGCTGATTCTCAAGTGGCCAGCGTGCAGCGAGATAACCGAGAGATTCGCTCGGCTTTCATTGAGTATAGACCAGCAAAGGCGATTCGATTCCTCGCGAAGCCTCGGCGTCCACCCCCAAGGATGGGCGATCGACTGGAACGTGCAGGGATTCGGACATGTGTGACGGCGCAGCCGTTAACGGCGGCGTTCCTGTGCCGCGCTTGCCTGTCAGGGAGAACTATGCGTAAAAATCGAGCACCGTCCCCTGTGCCCTGACCTGAGGAGAATGAGAGAACCAATCCGGGACAATCGTGCCCGAGCGAGGCATGTTGTCTCCCGTCTTCTGCAGGGCACGCAGCTGCAGATAGTCGCGCGTCGTCAGGGTGCCGCGCCAGCGGGTCCGGTCGATCACTTCGCCCTCGATGACGCGCTCGGCCGGACGCGGGGGCTCGGTGACAGTCGCCCGCGGATCGGGAATCCCGTAGGCAAACCCGCCATGCCGGAGTGCGGGGGCGGGTTCCCGGTACGCTGCGATGGCCATGTCCGTGCCGCCTACGCGCATCGTCCTGGCTGCACGAATACTGATACGGCTTCTTCAAATGAGCCGCAATCTTCTGTTTCTTCGGTCATTTCACTGGCTTCCTGTCAGTGAATGCATGTGAGAGCGTGCCGCTGTCCACATATTCGAGCTCCCCGCCCACGGGCACGCCATGGGCAATGCGCGTCGCCGTCACCCCGGCCTCCTCGCACAGCCGGGCGATGAAGTGCGCTGTCGCCTCCCCCTCCACCGTGGGATTGGTCGCCAGGATCACCTCCCGCAACTCGCCCGAATGCAGCCGGTCGCGCAGGAGATCCAGGCCCAGTTCCTCCGGCCCGATGCCGTCGAGCGGCGAGAGATGCCCCATCAGCACGAAGTATAGACCATGGTAGGCGCCCGTCTCCTCCACGGCCTCGACGTCCGCAGGCGATTCCACCACGCACAGCAGCCCCCGGTCGCGCCCCTCTCCGGCGCAGATCGCACACCGTTCCTCCTCGGTGAAATCCCGGCAGTCGGCACAATGCCGTATCTCGCGCATGGCGCGCGCCAGCGCGTCGGCCAGCGCCAGCCCCGCATCCCTGTCCTGCTCGAGCAGGTGATAGGCCATGCGACGGGCGGTGCGGGGGCCGACGCCCGGCAGCACCCGAAACGCCTCGACGAGTTCCGCCAGGGCGCGTGAGCGCGTCGCCATGGATGCTCAGAAGGGAAGGTTCAGCCCGGGCGGCAGATTGAGCCCGGCGGTCACCCTGGCCATGTGCTCCTGGGCCATCTGCTCGGCCTTGCGGAGCGCATCGTTGAAGGCGGCCGCAATCAGATCCTCCAGCATTTCCTTGTCGTCACCGATCAGGCTGTCGTCGATATGCACGCGACGCACCTCGTGCCGCCCGTTCATGGTGACCGAGACCATGCCGCCCCCGGATTCGCCAGTGACCTCCATGCCCGCGAGTTCCGCCTGGGCCTTCTGCAGGTTTTCCTGCATCTGCTGGGCCTGCTTCATCAGATTACCCAATCCGCCTTTCATGTGCGCCTCTCCTCGAGATGTACTCTGTCTCCGTCCGTCAGTCGTCCAGCGGCTGCACGCTGGACTCCTCCACTCTTGCATCAAATATATCCTTCAATGCATTGATGTTTGGATCTTTTTCTATTGCCTCCACGGCCTGCTGCCGACGCACCTGCTCGGCCTGCTGCCGTTGCCTCGCCGGCGTGGCCTCCACCTCGCCGACCTCGATGGCAAGCGTGATCTCGCGGCCGAAATGCGTCGAAAGAGCGGCCTTGAGCTTCGATTCCAGCAGCGGCGTGTGCAGCTGGGCATGGGCGCCGTCGAGGCGCAGCCTCACCCGATCTGCCTCCACGCCCTCGAGTGTGCACTGTTCGGCAAGCTGCCGCGCCATGCCACGCAGGCCAAGCCGCTCGATCAGCGCCGCCCAGTCGGTCACCTGTTCCAGAGAGCCCTCGGTGGCAGCCGGGGTCGTACCCGATGCACGCGCAACGGGTGCCGATGCCTGTGCGCGGAGAGACTCGCCGGCCCCGGAAACCGGGTGAGCAGCACCGGAAGAAGCCGGCTTCCGGTCCGAACCGGATTTGTCGGGGAACACGGGTTGAAAGGCCAGCATCCGCAACAGGATCATCTCCAGCCCGCCTCTCGGCTCGGGGGCAAGCGGCAGATCCCGCCGCCCGATCAGGCCGATCTGGTACCAGAGCTGGACGTCCTCCGGCGAAATGCTTCCGGCCAGTGCCTCGATCCGGGCCCGCAACTCCGGATCCTCGAACACGTCCACCTGCCCCACGGTCTGGAATACCGCAATGCGTTGCAACAGCGTGAGCAGCTGCGCCAGCACGTCGCCGAAATCCACGGCCTGCGCGGCCAGATCGTCGACGATGCGCAACAGCGCGCCACCGTCCCGGGCTGCCAGGGCCTCGACCAGGGCGTGGATGTGTCCGCGATCCACGGTCCCCAGCATGTCACGCACCTCGTCGGCCTTCAGGTCACCGTCACCGAAGGCGATGGCCTGATCCAGCAGGCTCAGGGCGTCACGCATGCTGCCCTGCGCGCTCTCTGCAATGGCCTGCAGGGCCTCGGGTTCGGCCGGAATGCCTTCGGCCTCCAGGATGCGCGCCAGATGCTCGCGAATGAGCCCCCGGGGGAGATGACGGAGATTGAACTGCAGGCAGCGCGAGAGCACGGTCACCGGCAGCTTCTGAGGCTCGGTCGTCGCCAGCAGGAATTTCACGTGCGGCGGCGGCTCTTCCAGCGTCTTGAGCAGGGCGTTGAAGCTGGAACGCGAGAACATGTGCACCTCGTCGATGAGATACACCTTGTACCGCCCGCGCGTGGGCGCATACTGCACGTTCTCGAGCAGCTCGCGGGTGTCGTCCACGCCGGTGCGCGAAGCGGCATCCACCTCGATGAGATCCACGAAGCGCCCGGCATCGATCTCGGTGCAGGCGCTGCATTCGCCACAGGGCTCGGAGGTGACCCCCTTCTCGCAGTTCAGCGACTTGGCGAAGATGCGAGCCACCGTGGTCTTGCCCACACCCCGCGTCCCGGTAAAGAGGTAGGCATGATGCAGCCGATCCTTTTCCAGGGCATTGATCAGGGCGCGCAGGACGTGCTCCTGCCCGACCATCTCGTGGAAGCTGCGGGGCCGCCACTTGCGGGCGAGAACCTGGTAGCTCATCGAGGATTGCTGCTCCTCAGGCGGCGATAAAAACTGGAGGCGGTCCGCGCCAGCCGCACCCCGGCGCACGAGTCCACCGCTGCCGCTGCTCCCTTCCGGGCCTGACGGGGTTCACGGCTTGTCGTCGCGGGGGGACCGACGCGGCCCACCATGCGCCATCGATTATACGCACATGCCGCCTGGCTTGGCAGGGCGAGACAGCCTCCGTAGGATGGGCATTGCCGCCATGATACGAGGGTCGAAATACATTCCGATGGCAACGCTGCCGCTCCTCGATTGGCTCCTGCGTAATGCAGCGCGGGAAGCCTGAACCAGATAGAGACACTAAAATAGAGGAATTACAGAAGGAATTTTCTGCTAGCTACTGATTTTATTGATAATGG
>JALVEM010000532.1 GCA_027030825.1 Thiohalobacter sp. | reverse complement strand
CGCCACCGGCGAGCTGCTCCTCATCGAGGCCAAGACCACGCTGATGGCCACGGGCGGGGCCGGCCAGCTGTTCCGGACCAACACCAACGCGCTCATCAACACCGGCGACGGCATGGCCATGGCGCTGCGCGCAGGCATACCGCTCGAGGACATGGAGTTCTTCCAGTTCCATCCCACCGGCATCGCCGGCAAGGGGATGCTCATCACCGAGGGCGCGCGCGGGGAGGGCGGCTACCTGATCAATGCCGATGGCGAACGCTTCATGGAACGCTATGCGCCCCATGCCAAGGACCTGGCCAGCCGCGACGTGGTCAGCCGGGCGATCGCCATCGAGGTGCGCGAGGGCCGCGGTTGCGGTCCTGACAGGGACCATGTGCTGCTCAAGCTCGACCACCTCGGCGAGGAGGTCATCGCCAGCCGCCTGCCGGGCATCCGCGAGATGGTCCGGACCTTTCTCCACATCGACCCCGTGAACGAACCCATCCCGGTCTATCCCACGGCCCACTACACCATGGGCGGGATTCCCACCAATCGCTTCGGGCAGGTCGTGGTGCCCGAGCACCAGGGACCGGAGGAGCCCGTGCCGGGGCTCTATGCCGCGGGCGAGTGTGCCTGTGTCTCGGTGCATGGCGCCAATCGCCTGGGTGGCAACTCGCTGCTGGACATCCTGGTTTTCGGGCGGGCCGCCGCCAATCACATCATCGAGTATCTGAAGGAGAACCGCTATCACCGGCCGCTCCACGAACCGGCCGTGGAACGCATCCTGGACCGGCTGGCCCGCTGGGACCGGAAACAGGGCGACGAGCGGGTGGCCGACATCCGCGCCGACCTGCAGAAGGCCATGGAGGATCACTGCGGGGTGTTCCGCACCGAGGAGGTGCTGCGCGAGGGCGTGGAAAAGGTCTCCGCGATCGTGGAGCGGATCGAACACGCCGCCATCGAGGATCACAGCCGGGTGTTCAACACCGCCCGCATCGAGGCGCTGGAACTCGAGAACCTGGGCGAGGTGGCGCTGGCCACCATCCATTCCGCGCTGGCGCGCCAGGAGAGCCGCGGCGCCCATTCGCGTGTCGACTTCCCGGAACGGGACGACGTCCACTGGCTGCGCCACACGCTCTACTATCGCGAGGGCCGCCGCATCGACTACAAGCCGGTCCGGCTCAAGCCGCTCACCGTCGAACCCTTCCCGCCGAAGGCCCGCGTCTACTGAGGTTTCGCCATGCGTTTCCTGATCTACCGTTACGATCCCGACAGCGGCCGCGAACCTTACATGGAGCCGCACGAGCTGCCCGACGAGGCCATCCGGCCCGGCATGATGCTGCTCGACGCCCTGCTGGCGCTCAAGGCGCGCGACGACTCATTGGCCTTCCGCCGTTCCTGCGGGGAGGGCGTATGCGGTTCCGACGGCATGAACATCAACGGCCGCAACGGGCTGGCCTGCATCACGCCGCTGGCCTCCCTGAAGGAGCCCGTGACGCTCCGACCGCTGCCCGGGCTGCCCGTCATTCGCGACCTCATCGTCGACATGGGGCCTTTCTACCGGCAGTACCGTGAGGTGCGTCCCTGGCTGATCAATGAGGATC
>JALVEM010000531.1 GCA_027030825.1 Thiohalobacter sp. | reverse complement strand
CACCTTCCCCTTTCCCTATCGGGTGAGGTACGCCGTGGCCACCCGCTGGGGGCGCTTCTCGATCCTGGCGCTGCGCCTGGTCTGCCGGCTGGACTATCGGGTCGAGGGTCGCGAACACATCCCGGCGGAACCCGCCATCGTGTTCTCCAAGCATCAGTCCGCCTGGGAGACACTGGCCCTGCAGGAGATCTTTCCCCCGCAGGTGTGGGTGCTCAAGCGCGAGCTCATGTGGATCCCGCTGTTCGGGTGGGGCATGGCCCTGCTCGAACCCATCCCCGTCGATCGCGGCGCGGGCCGCCGTGCGGTCGTCAAGCTGGTCCGGGAAGGGATCGAGCGGCTGAAGAAGGGGCGCTGGGTCATCGTGTTTCCGGAAGGCACGCGGGTACCGCCCTGTACGCGCGGCAGGTATCACATCGGCGGGGCGGTGCTGGCCGAGAAGAGCGGGGCGCCGGTCGTGCCCGTGGCCCACAATGCCGGCGAATTCTGGCCCAGACGCAGCCTGCTGAAGTGGCCGGGCACCATCGACGTGGTCATCGGCCCGCCCATCGCCACCCGCGGCAAGCCCGCCGCTCGCATCCTGGCCGAGGCCGAGGAATGGATCGAATCGACGATGGCGCGGATCAGCCACTGCGACCAGGGCTCTGATATAACAGACCGCTGAAAAACGTCGCGCCGGATCAGGTTCTGCCGTAGTCGTCCTCCAGCCGCTCGATGTCGTCCTCGCCGAAGTAGTCGCCGCGCTGCACCTCGATGAAGACCAGATCGGTCTCGCCGTCGTTCTCCATGCGGTGGACGGCCCGCCTGGGGATGTCGACCGCCACGCCAGGCGTGACGCGAATCCGCCGCTCGTCGACCCAGGCCACGCCGCTGCCGGCCACCACGTACCAGTGTTCCTCGCGGTGACGGTGGCGCTGCAGGGACAGGCGTGCGCCCGGCCGCACCAGGATGCGCTTGAGCTTGTGGTCCGGCGCATCCACATAGACCTCGTACCAGCCCCAGGGGCGTTCGTCGCGTTCCAGCACGCAGGCCCGTTCCTTCTCGCTCATGACGCCTCCTCTTGTCCCGTCAGGGGACGGGCGATCCAGCGCACCTGATAAGGCGCGAGTTCGATGGCCCCTTCGCGCACCGCCTCGCCGGTCAGCAGATCCTCGCCGGATACGCCATCGAGACACACCTGCTGCGGCAGATCCGTGAGATTCGCCACCACGTCGATGCACTGTCCGCCCGGACGGCTCTCGCGCCGCACGCCGAAGCAGGTCTCGGGCAGATCCAGCACCTGTTGCGGCGTGTCCGGATGGAAGGCCGGCTGGTCGCGACGAACCCGCAGCATGTGCAGCATCTCGCCGAACACCCGCGCGTGATGGGTGCCCGGATCGTCGAGCAGGCGCAGGAGTTCGTCGGCATCCCAGCGGTGGCGGTTGATGGCGCGCGCCTGCCCGGTGCGCTCGAGTCGGGCATAGTCGTTGCGGGTGCCGACCAGATTGTGGAAGTAGACGGCGGGGATGCCCTGCAGCGAGAGCATGAGCGCCTGGGAACAGAGAAAGCGCCGGAGGTGCCGCTCGTCCGGTTCCACGCCCGGCTCGCCCAGGGCGTCGAACCAGGTGATGTTGAGCTCGTAGGGCACCTGCCGGCCTTCCGGACCGCTGCGCATGGAGACCCGCCCGCCGCGCATGCGCACCGCCTGCACCAGCCTCTCGACCTCTTCTCCGGGCACGATGCCTTCGAGCGGCCGGACCCCGATGCCGTCGTGCGATGCGGTGAAATTGAGAAAGGTGCAGCCGGCCGGCGGCGGCGCCAGCTGTTCGGCCCAGGCCCTCAAGTAACGCCCGTTGCCGGTGAGCAGGGCATGCAGGAGCAGCGGCGGCAGGCTGAACTGATAGACGATGTGCGCCTCGTCGCCGTGGCCGAAATAGCTCACGTTCTCCTCGTGGGGCACGTTGGTCTCGGTGATCAGGCAGACCTCGGGCGCCACCATGTCCACCAGGTCGCGGAACAGTCTGACGACGGCATGGGTCTGGGGAAGATGCATGCAGGAAGTGCCGATCTCCTTCCACAGAAAGCCGACGGCGTCGAGCCGGATGAAGCGCGCGCCATGCCGCACGTAGGCGAGCAGGATGTCGAGAAACTCGAACAGCACATCGGGATTGGCGTAGTTGAGATCGATCTGGTCCTCGCTGAAGGTGGTCCAGACATGGCGCAGCCCGGCACGGGTCTGGGTCGGGGTCAGCAGCGGCGTGGACCGCGGGCGCACCACCGCGGAGAGGTCGGTCTCCGGGCTGACCTCGATGAAATAGTGGCGGGCCGGTGCAATCCCCATGACATAGTCCTTGAACCATTCGCTGTGACGCGAGACGTGATTCAGCACCAGGTCCAGCATCAGCCCGCGATGCAGCGCGATGGCGTGCACGTCCTCCCAGGTGCCCAGCAGAGGATCGACCCGGCGATAGTCGATGACGGAGAACCCCTCGTCCGAACTGGAGGGATAGATGGGCAGGAGATGCACGTCGCGGATGGCATCGCCGACGCGCTCGTCGAGGAACCGGCGCAGGGTGACCAGGGGCGGCTCGTCGGGGCGGCGCACCATGTCGCCGTAGGTGATGAGCATCACGTCGGTCTGGTCCCAGCGCGTCTGCGGCGCCGTCGGGGGCAGCAGCGAATCCAGGTGCCGGGCGGCCACCAGCGCCAGGCGGTCGAGCAGACGGCCCGCCCGCGGCTCGCCGTACAGGAAGGCCAGGCGGTCCCTTGCGCGCTGCATGATCTCCACCGGCAGGATCAGCATCAGAAGGTGCCCTTCTCGATGTTGAGGATCAGCTTGCGCAGGCTCTCGCGCAGCACGGTGTAGCCGTAGTAGCGGGTGGCGATCTTGTAGTTGTGTTCCACCATCATCTCCCGATACTCGGCATCCTCCAGGATGCGGCGGGTCTCGACCACCACCTGCCGGTCGACGAAGCCGTCCATGACGGCCATCATGAAGCCCTTGGGCTCGATGTCGCGGGCGAAGACCGGATAGCGGTTGACCACCAGCGGCCGCCGGTAATAGATGGCCTCGAGCAGGGCGTTGCCGAAGCCTTCGTAGATGCTGGGGAAGGTGACGAGATCCGCATGACAGTAGAGGTCCTGGAGCGTATAGATCTTGCGCCCGTCCTCGTCGAGCTGGCGTTCCTCGCGGATGCGGTCGCCGAAGAAGACCAGCCGCACCCCCTCGTCCTCGGCCAGATCGCGCAGCCGTTTCGCGTACTCATAGCCTTCGTCGCCCGCCAGATGCGAGACCACCAGCACGTTGCGCGGATCCTTGAGCATCTTCAGCAGGGTGATGGCGTGCTCGATGCCCTTGCGCGGCACCACCCGTGTGGGCTGCAGGATCAGCCGGTCGTCCGGACCGAGGCCGATCTCGGCGCGGATGTCGGCGGAATAGTCGTCGGGCGGTGGCGGCGGCTTCTCGAAATTGAGCACGTTCGGGATCAGCATGCTCGACTGCCCCTTGCGCCAGGCGAGTTCCTCGCGCGCCGCCGTGTTGATCACCACGTGCTGCAGGGTCGGGGTGCGCGGCGGAAAGGCGAAATCCAGATAGTCGGTCATGGCCGCGATCTGGAACCGCACCCGTTCCCAGTAGAAGTCGTGATGGTGCCCGATGGCGTGCATGCCGGTCTCTTCGAGGAATTCGTTGATGGCCAGCGCCAGCGGGATGTGCATGGGGATGGTGAGCGCGTTCTGCACCACCAGCACGCTCAGCTCGAAGCGGTTGACGAAGTCGTAGAGGGTGCCCTTGAGATACTCGGTGAGATCGCGCACCCGGCGGCTGACGGCCGGCGTGCGCCGCGCCTTGCCCCACAGGTGGCTGTTGATCCATTCGTTGTCGGGATGATGGAAATAGGCCTCGGGGACGCAGTGACTGATCTCGGGGGCACGGTCCAGGCGTCCGGCATACCAGTAGCTGATGTGGCGGTCTTCCCACAGCACCTCGGCCCACTTGGCCGATTCCAGCGATACGCCGTCGGTCCCCGAAAATCGCGTGGATATGAACCCGATGTTCTCCGGCATCCCTGTCGCCCCCAGCGTCATCGCTCCGTCAAGGTTAAGGTTTCACAGGCAAACTTCAAGCCATCCGGATCTGTTATGATCTAGGCTCCCCGCCGCGCCGGTTCCGGCACCCGGACGACCGGCGACACCATGCTGCAAGTGGCAACGACCGGGACAGTTCATGAGATCGAACAGCGAAGAAACGCTCCTTTCGCGCGTCCGCCGCCTGCCGGCGGAGCTGGAGCCGTTCCGGGAACTGCTGCTGGCCAATCTGGTCATGATCGGCGAGATCCCGGCCCCCACCTTCGACGAGGCCGCGCGCATCCGCTTTCTGCAGCAGCGGTTCACCGAATGCGGGCTGCAGAACACCTCGACCGACGAGGTGGGCAACGGCGTGGGCATCCTGCCCGGCAGCAAGGGCGGTCGCGCCATCCTGCTCGCCGCCCATGCCGACACCCCCTTTCCGGCCACCGTCAATCACACGCTCAGCCTGCTGCCCGATCACGTCACCGGACCCGGCGTGGCCGACAACAGCATCGGACTGGCCCTGCTGGCCACGCTGCCGACCCTGCTCGACGGGCTCGACATCCACCTCGAGTCCGATCTGGTGCTGCTCGGCACCACGCGCTCGCTGGGCCGCGGCAACCTCGAGGGACTGCGCTTCTTCCTGGAACACAGCGAGCTCCCCCTGCGCGCCGGGCTGTCGGTCGAGGGCGCCCAGCTCGGCCGGCTCCACTACACTTCGCGCGCCACGCTCGGCGGCGAGGTCACGGTGGAGGTGGAAGAGGACGAGTCCCTGCCCAGCGCCATCGCCGTGCTGTTCGACTTTCTCGGCGCCCTGCAGGGACTGCCCCAGTTCGGGGAGGAGGGCACCGAACTGGTGCTCGGCGTGGTCGAGGGCGGCACCTCCTTCAAGACCTCGGCGAGACACGCGAACCTCTGTTTCCAGGTGCGCAGCGACGACGACCGGCGCGTGGAGGCGATCGGCCACGAGATCGAGGTGCTGGCCCACTCGCTTTCCCGGCCCGACGGCGTCACCGTCCGCTTCGAGGTCATCGCCAGCAGCCGGGCCGGCGGGCTGCCGGACGACCACGAGTTCGTGCGCCAGGCGCGGCGGGTGATGACCAGCCTGGGCATTCAGCCCCATGCCGGGTGCTGCTCCTCGGCGGCCTCCAGTTTCGCGGAGAAGGGCGTGCCGGCGCTCACCCTGGGACTGACCCGCGCCCGACGCCTCAACCAGCCCAACGAAACCCTCGAGCTGGCGCCGCTGATGCGGGGCGTGGCCCAGCTCATCGGCATCCTCATGGCCATCGACGGAGGCTGCTGTGACTGACATCAACCAGTGGCTTTCGACCAACACCTTCCATCATTCCCAGTTCTGGGACCTGATGCGGCTGATCGAGGAGAAGGAACGCCAGGGGCTGACGATCTCGCTGTGCATCCCCACCCTCAACGAGGAGAAGACCATCGGCAAGGAGGTGGTGCTGTTCAAGTCCGAGCTGATGGACCGCTACCCCCTGCTCGACGAGATCGCGGTCATCGACTCCGGTTCCACCGACCGCACCCTGGAGGTGGCCGCGGCCTTCGGCGCCGACGTCTATCTCTCGGCCGACATCCTGCCGGAGATGGGCTACAAGCGGGGCAAGGGGGAGAATCTCTGGAAGGCGATCCACCAGCTGCGCGGCGACATCATCGTCTACGTGGATGCCGACATCAAGAACATCCACCCGCGCTTCGCCTACGGACTCGTGGCGCCGCTCATCTACCGCCCCGAGGTGAAATACGTGAAGGCCTTCTACGACCGGCCGCTGGCGCTCTCCGGCGAGATCCGGCCTTCCGGCGGGGGACGGGTGACGGAAATCCTGGTGCGTCCCCTGTTCTCGCTGTTCTTCCCCGAGCTGACCGCCATCATCCAGCCGCTCTCGGGCGAATACGCCGTGCGCCGCGAGGTGCTGGAGCGGATCTCGTTTCCGATCGGCTACGGCGTGGAGACCTCGCACCTGATCGACGTCTATTCGCTCTGGGGGCTGGAGGCCTTCGCCCAGACCGACCTCGACCAGCGGGTGCACCGGCATCAGTCCACCCGCGACCTGGGCAAGATGTCGCTCGGCATCCTGCGCACCTTCTTCAAGCGGCTGCGTCGTCACGGCATCCTCCACGAGCTGCCGGAGCTGCCGGCCATCCTGCGCCAGTTCCAGGTACGCGACGGGCACTACGAGCAGGTGCTCTACGAGATCCAGGAAGAGGAACGCCCGCCCATGATCGAGGTCCCGGCCTACCGGGAGCGGCGCGGCATCACTTCGGCCTGATGCCGCCATGCGCGTCGCGATCGTCCACTATCACCTGCAGCA
The DNA here is from genome assembly GCA_027030825.1 of Thiohalobacter sp. Lineage (GTDB taxonomy): Bacteria > Pseudomonadota > Gammaproteobacteria > Thiohalobacterales > Thiohalobacteraceae > J048. Next base: position 320 of record JALVEM010000531.1, on the reverse strand, counting down.
GGGGGGCGTCACCCGCGTCATCGAGCATGCCGTGCGCGCCCTTGAAGGTGGCGAGGAAGATCTGCTGCTGATCTCGGGTCAGGCTCCGGAAGCGCCCATGCCGGCGCCGGTGCTCGTGGTCCCCGAACTCGCCTACGACACCCGCGAGCCGGCCGATCCCGCCCGCCTGCTCGAAGGCCTCGAGCGGGCGGCGAAAACGCACTGGAACGGGCTGCCGGATCTCTGGCACGTCCACAACCCGTCCCTGGGGAAAAACAGCGCACTGCCCGAGGTGCTCTGGCGCCTGCTGGAGAAGGGGCAGCGGCTGCTCCTTCAACCCC
>JALVEM010000530.1 GCA_027030825.1 Thiohalobacter sp. | reverse complement strand
ACCGGCTCGCGGCGGATTATATCATGCACCCGCCACCCCTGCAGAATGGCGGCGGGAACGCCATTTTCCAAGGACCACGTTGATCGGGTGATTGCGGCTCAGAAAGGGCACCACGGGCGGTCGCCGGACGCCCATCTCCACCAGCAGCCGCTTCAGGCCGATGTGCAGGGGATCGCGCCGCAGCCCCTTCTCGATGCACTCCCAGGCATGGGCCCGCTGACCGAGATGCAGATAGGCCCGGGCGGCGAACTCGAACACTTCGGCATCCCGGCGTTCGGCCGCGAGCGCCCTGCGGCAGAGGTTGATGCCCGCCACCTCGCCGCCCCGAACCAGGGCATAGCCCTGGGCCGCGAGATAGCGATTGAAGCGGGCATCGGCCGAGCCCACGGCCCGGGCGGCGGTCTCGAAACGCCGCGCGGCGCGCCTCCAGCGCCATTCCTCGAGCGCATGCAGGCCTTCGACGTATTCGGGGCGGTGGGCCGAACCGCCCGGATCGGTCTCGACAGGGAAGGTTGCTTCCACGTGAGGCATGGACCCCTCCTTTTGCTTTTTATATTAACAGGTTGACTATTGATCTTATGGTTGATTCTCACTGCCTTCCTGCAGGGCGAGGCAGTGCCGCATCAACTGGACGGTGGAGCCGTCGTGCCGGTCCGGCTCGGGCCCGGATTCGAGCTCCTGCAGCACATTCTTGGCCAGTTGCTTGCCGAGTTCAACCCCCCATTGATCGAACGAGTTGATCCGCCAGATGACGCCCTGCACGAAGATCTTGTGCTCATAGAGGGCGATCAGGCGCCCCAGCGTATAGGGATCGAGCTTCCGGTAGAGGATGGAATTGGTCGGACGATTCCCGGGAAAACAACGATGTGGAAGCAGTTTCTCGATCTCTTCTTCAGTCAGGCCCTGGGCCTGCATCTCGATGCGGGCCTCGGTTTCGGTGCGCCCGCGCATCAGGGCCTCGGTCTGGGCGATGAAATTCGAGAGCAGGATGCGCTGCTGGTCGGAAAGCTCGGGGTGGTGGCCGACGGCCGCAGCGAGAAAATCGCAGGGCACCAGTCGGGTGCCCTGATGCAGGAGCTGGAAGAAGGCATGCTGGCCGTTGGTGCCGGGCTCGCCCCAGACCACCGGGCCGGTGGAATAGTCCACGATCCGGCCGTCCCGATCCACCCGCTTGCCGTTGCTCTCCATGTCGCCCTGCTGGAAGTAGGCCGGGAATCGGTGCAGATGCTCGTCGTAGGGCAGGATGGCGTGCGTCTCGGCGCCGAAGAAATCGATGTACCAGACGCCGAGCAGTGCCAGGATCACCGGCATGTTGCGTTCCAGCGGCGCCTCGCGGAAATGGCGGTCGATGGCATGTCCGCCCGCCAGCAGCTCCTCGAACCGGTCCATGCCGATCTGCAGCGCGATCGGCAGGCCGATGGCGGACCAGAGGGAGTAGCGACCGCCCACCCAGTCCCAGAACTCGAACATGTTGGCCGTGTCGATGCCGAACTCGCGCACCTTCTCCGCATTGGTCGAGACCGCCACGAAATGCCGGGCGATCGCGGCCTCGTCACCGCCGGCGGCCGTCAGCAGCCAGCGGCGGGCCACGTGCGCATTGGTCAGCGTCTCCTGGGTGGTGAAGGTCTTGGAGGCGATCACGAACAGGGTGGTCTCGGGATCGAGACCGGCCAGGGTGTCGGCGATGTCGTTGGGGTCCACGTTGGCCACGAAGTGCACCCGCAGTGCCGGCGTGGCATAGGGTTTCAGTGCTTCGCAGGCCATGCGCGGCCCCAGATCCGACCCCCCGATGCCGATGTTCACCACGTCCGTGATGCGCCGTCCGGTCCAGCCGGTCCATTCGCCACCGTGCACCGCTTCCGTGAATCGCCGCATGCGCGCGAGCACCGCGTTGACCCGGGGCATCACGTCCTCGCCATCGACCAGGATGGGGGTGTTGGACCGGTTTCTCAGCGCCACGTGCAGCACGGGCCGATGTTCCGTGAAGTTGATCCGCTCGCCGGCGAACATGCGCTCCCGCCACCCTTCCACGTCGGCCTCCCGCGCCAGGTCGAGCAACAGCCCCAGGGTCTCGGCCGTGATGCGGTTCTTGGAGTAGTCGAGCAGCAGATCCTCGTGACGGAGCGAGAAGCGTTCCGCCCGATCGGGATCGGCGGCGAACAGCTCGCGCAAGTGGAGATCGCGGATCTCGTGCCAATGATCGGTGAGCGCCTGCCAGGCAGGCGAGCGGGTCAGGTCTGACATCGTGACTCCCGTGCTTCGTCCAGGGGTTCATCGAGTAGATTGCGCCAGTCCTGGTCCTCGCGCTGGAACAGCCGGTTGGCCTCGCGCGGCCCCCAGCTGCCGGCAGGATAGGTCGGGATGTAGTCCCGCTCCATGGCCCAGACCTTGAGGATGGGATCCACCACCCGCCAGGCCCAGCAGACCTCGTCATAGCGCAGAAACAGCGAGCGGTCGCCGTTCATCACATCGAGCAGCAACGCCTCGTAGGCATCCAGCCCGTAATAGGAGATGCCGCAGCTCATGGCATCGAGCCGCTGGGTCTGGGTGCGCATCTCGAAACCCGGTTCCTTGACCTGGATCTCGAGGCTCAGGCACTGGTTCGGCTGGATGTTGACCAGCAGCCAGTTGGGCGCCAGCTGCTCGATGTGCGTCTCCCGGAACAGCTGCTGGGGCGGATGCTTGAAGCGGATGGCGATGAGCGAATTGTTCTTCGCCAGCCGTTTCCCGGTCCGCAGATAGAAGGGGATGTTGCGCCAGCGCCAGTTGTCGATGAAGAGCTTCAGCGCACAGTAGGTTTCCGTGGTGCTGTGTTCCGGCACACCGGGCTCCTCGAGATAGCCCGGCACCCGTTCGCCGTCGATCTCGCCGCGGGCATACTGGGCACGGTAGGCATGGGCATGGACCGCACTCTTGGGGATCGGCCGGATGGAGCGCAGCACCTTGACCTTCTCGTCGCGCAGCGATTCGGCATCGAGATCGGCCGGCGGCTCCATGGCGATGAGAGTGAGCACCTGCAGCAGATGACTCTGCACCATGTCGCGCAGGGCGCCGGCGGCGTCGTAGTAGCCGGCCCGCCCCTCGATGCCGCGGGTCTCGGCATGGGTGATCTGCACATGATCGATGTAGTTGCGGTTCCACAGCGGCTCGAACATCAGGTTGGCGAACCGGAACACCAGGATGTTCTGCACCGTCTCCTTGCCGAGGTAGTGGTCGATGCGATAGAGCTGATCCTCCTGCCAGTACTGGTGCAGCCGGTGATTGAGGATCTCGGCGCTCTCCAGGTCGAAGCCGAAGGGCTTTTCTATCACCACCCGGCGCCAGCCGCTCTCTTCCCTGTTGAGCCCGACTTCGGCCAGGCCGGTGGTGACCGCACCGAAGTCGGCCGGGCTGATCGACATGTAGAACACCATGTTGGCGCAATAGTCCGGATCCCCTTCGAGGTGCGCCCGCAGCGCGCCGTACATGGCGTCGTCGCGCAGATCCCCCCTGAAGAAGCGCAGCCGGGCCGAGAAGCGCGCCCAGATCTCCGGATCGATGCCGCCCCGTACGCGGTCGGAGAGCCACTGATGCACCTGCTCGCGCCAGACGGCGTCGTCCCAGTCGCGCCGCCCCACGCCCAGGATGCGGGTACGGTCGGCCAGCCGGCCGGCCTGTTCCAGATGATAGAGCGCCGGCAGGAGCTTGTTGATCGAGAGATTGCCGGTCGCGCCGAAGATGACGAAGGTGCAGGGCTCGCCGCGTTCACCGTCCATCGCCCGGCTCCCTGCGGATCACCTCATGTCCGCCGAAGGCGTTGCGCATCATCGCCAGCAGCTTGTAGGGATAGCCCTCCCGGTCCTGGCTGGCGAAGCGCATGGCGAGCGCCAGGCTGATGACGGGGGCGGCCGTGCCCTGCTCGATGGCCTCGATGGCCGTCCAGCGCCCCTCGCCGGAGTCCGGCACCACGGGGGCGACCTCCTCGAGCGCCTGATCCTGCTTCAGCGCCTCGGCGGTCAGATCGAGCAGCCAGCTCCGCACCACCGAGCCGTGCCGCCACAGCTCGCTCACCTGCGCGAGGTCGATGCCGAATTCCTCCCTACCCCGCAGCAGGGCCAGACCCTCGGCGAGCGCCTGCATCATGCCGTATTCGATGCCGTTGTGGATCATCTTGGTGAAGTGGCCGGCGCCCACCGGGCCCACGTGCGCCCAGCCGCGGTCGGGCGCCGGCGCCAGCACCCGAAGGGCGGGTTCCAGCAGCGCCACGGCCTCGGGCGTGCCGCCCACCATGAGACAATAGCCGTTCTCCAGCCCCCAGATGCCGCCCGAGGTGCCGGCATCGACGAAATGGATGTCACGTGACCTCAGCAGTTCACCACGCCGCAGGCTGTCGTGATAGTTGGCGTTGCCGCCATCGACCACCAGATCGCCCGCATCCAGCAGCTCGGCCAGCTGTTCGATGTGGCTCTGGGTCACGCTCCCTGCCGGCAGCATGAGCCAGACCACCCGCGGCGGCTCGAGCTTGCCGACGACATCCTCGAGCGAGGCTGCCGGCACCATGCCCTCCTCCTGCGCAAGCTTTTCGACGATCTGCGGACTGCGGTTGTAGCCCACCACCTCGATTCCCCCGCGCAGCAGACGCCGGGTCATGTTGCCGCCCATCCGGCCCAGTCCGATCATGGCCAGTCGCATCGTCACCTCCTTGGTCGCGTGGTGGCTGCAGCCAATGATGCGCATCATGCCACTTGTCGGCCGCTTGCTGGTAGACTTTCCCGACCCAAGCGCACGGATGCCAGCCGATGAAGCTCCTCTTTGCCGCCAGCGAAGCCCATCCGCTGATCAAGACCGGCGGGCTCGGCGATGTTGCAGGCGCACTGCCGCGCGCTCTCCTGGAGGCCGGCCTGGATGTCAAGCTGGTGCTGCCCAACTATGCCGGCGCCGCCGAGCGTCTGAAGGGCGCCCGCGCGATCGCCGAATTCCCGGTCCACGGGCGTGCCGCGCCCGCCCGGCTGATCGAAGGGCGGATGCCGGGGTCGCGCCTGCCCGTGTGGCTGGTGGATGCACCGGAATTCTTCGCCCGCGAGGGTCATCCCTACGTGGCGCCCAACGGGCAGGACTGGCCGGACAACGCCCAGCGCTTCGCCTGGTTCGCGCGCGCGGTGGTCGAGCTCGCACAGGACCGGGCGGGGCTCGGCTGGCGTGCGGATCTGGTCCACGCCAACGACTGGCAGACCGGGCTGGTCCCGGCGCTGCTGTCGCTCGAACCGGACCGACCGGCCACGCTCTTCACCATTCACAACCTCGCCTACCAGGGACTCTTCGATGCCGGCATGCTGCACGCGCTGGACCTGCCGCCGGAATGGTGGTCCATGCACGCGCTCGAGTTCCACGGCCGGCTCTCCTTCATCAAGGGCGGGCTGGTGTTCGCCGACTGGCTCAGCACGGTCAGCCCCACCTATGCACGCGAGATCACCACGCCGGAATTCGGCTGCGGCCTCGAAGGCCTGCTGGCCGCCCGCAGCGACCGCCTGAGCGGCATCCTCAACGGCGTGGACTACCGGGTCTGGAATCCGGCCCGAGACCCCTACCTGCCCGCCCACTACAACCGCAAGTCCCTGGAGGGCAAGGCGGCCTGCAAGGCGGCCCTGCAGAAGGAGATGGGCCTGCCGCGCAAGCCCGATGTCCCCCTCTTCGCCCACATCGGCCGCCTGGTGGAACAGAAGGGCGTCGACCTCATACTGGAATGCCTGAGCCTGTTTCGCCGCAACCGGATGCAGCTGGTCGTTCTGGGTAGCGGAGATCCGGCGCTGGAATCCGCTCTGCGGGCGGCCAGGGCCGGCTTCCCGCGTCGCATCGGCATCCACATCGGCTACGACGAGGGGCTGGCCCACCGCATCGAGGCCGGTGCCGACGCCTTCCTCATGCCCTCGCGCTTCGAGCCCTGCGGCCTGAACCAGCTCTACAGCCTGCGCTACGCCACGCCACCGATCGTCCATCGCACCGGCGGGCTGGCCGATACCGTCGTGGACGCCGACGATGTGCACATCGCCGACAGGACCGCCACCGGCTTCGTGTTCGACGAACCCACGCCGGCGGCGCTGCGCACGGCCTGGCGGCGTGCCCTCAAGCTCTATCGTCAGCCCCGGCTCTGGCGACGGATCCAGAAGACGGGCATGCGGCAGGACTTCAGCTGGCAACGCAGTGCCGGGGAATACATCGCCCTCTACCGACGCCTGCTGGCCCTGCGTTCTGGGGTATAATCCGCGCCTTGTGCCCAATCCGGAGACAGAGGTCCTCGTGAAGATCGAACAACCACGCGATCAGGAACTGCGCTCGCGCGTCCGCCTGTTCGGCACCCTGCTCGGGGAGGTGCTCAAGCAGGTCGAAGGGCTGGAAGTCTTCGAGACCGTGGAGACCCTGCGCAAGGGCTTCATCCGGCTGCGCAAGGGTGACGACCCGCGCCTGCGCGAGCGACTGATGGCGCTCATCGACCGGCTGGATCCCGAGGCCCTGACCCATGTCATCCGGGCTTTCAACGTCTATTTCAGCCTCGTCAACATCGCCGAGCTCGAGTTCCAGAGCCGGGAACGGCGCCGCACCGTCCGGGGCGGCGGCGAGCTCTGGAAGGGATCCTTCGACGAGACGCTGCGCGAATTCCATCGCCTGGGGCTGCGCATCGACGAGATCCAGTCGCTGCTCGACCGGACGCTCTAT
>JALVEM010000529.1 GCA_027030825.1 Thiohalobacter sp. | reverse complement strand
GCGGCAGGCGCCGCATGGCCTCCAGCACCCGGCGATCGCGGATGCCCATCCCGCGCAGCCGCTGCACCATGCGGTCGCGTGTGCGCTGGGATGTCATGCCGATGCCGGAATGTCGGAGGTGGCGCATTCCGTTCACTGCTCCAGCCAGCCGCCGATCTCCGGAATCGAATCGTGCCGGGTCAGGTCCACGTGCAATGGCGTGACGGAGACGAAGCCCTCCCGCACGGCGTGGAAATCGGTGCCCTCGCCCGCATCCTGCTCGGCGCCCGCGGGCCCCACCCAGTAGATGGTGCGCCCGCGCGGATCCTGCATCGGGATGACGGGTTCCGACTTGTGGCGATGGCCGAGCCGGGTGACACGGAAACCGCGCAGCGACTCGTGCGGCACGTCGGGAATGTTCACGTTGAGGATGACCTCGCCCTGCAACGGATGCTGCTGCAGCCGGCGGACCAGTTCCATGGCCACGTGCGCGCCGGTGGCGTAATGGCGCGGCGCGTGCGAGACCATCGACAGGGCGATCGCCGGCAACCCGAGAAAACGTCCTTCCATGGCGGCCGCGACCGTGCCGGAATAGAGCACGTCGTCGCCCAGGTTGGCGCCCGAATTGATGCCGGAGACGACGATGTCCGGCTCCTGCTCCAGCAGGCCCGTGATCGCGAGATGCACGCAGTCGGTCGGCGTGCCGTCGACGCTGATGAAGCCGTTGGAGAGTCTTTCGGCGCGGATGGGGTAATCGAGGGTCAGTGAATTCGAGGCACCGCTGCGGTTGCGGTCGGGCGCCACCACCGTCACCTCGCCCAGATGCGCCAGCGCATCGGCCAGGGCCAGCAGGCCCGGCGCCTGCACGCCGTCATCGTTGCTGACGAGAATGCGCATGGTCCGTGAAACTGTCCTCCCGCAAACCGGTCACACTATACTGAAACGGGACGCCAGCGCACAGCATGGGAGACGCCGCCTTGTCACGCAAGCCCGAGGACCCCCCACTCAGCGAGGCCGACCGGGAGCTCTTCCGCCAGGCCGTGGGACCGGTCCGGCCGGTGCGTTCCGACCGCGTCGGCCAGCGCCCTCCGCCGCCCGCACCGCGCCCGCGCGCCCGTGAGCAGGACGATCGCGCCGTGCTCGATGCCCTGCTCTCGGACGCTGGATCGCCCGAGGATCTCGAGACGGGCGAGGAGCTGCTCTACGCCCGCCCCGGGCTGCAGCGCAGCGTGATGCGCAAGCTGCGGCGCGGACAGTACGCCGTGACGGCGGAGTGCGACCTGCACGGCCATACGGTGCCCGAGGCCCGGCAGGCGCTGGCCCGCTTCCTGCGCGACGCCACCGTTCGCGGCCACCGCTGCGTCCGGATCGTTCACGGCAAGGGGCACCGGTCGCGGCAGCGCATGCCGGTGCTCAAGCGCATGGTCGGCGGCTGGCTGCGCCAGCGCGACGAGGTGCTCGCCTACGCCTCGGCCCGGCCGGCCGACGGCGGCACCGGCGCGCTCTACGTCCTGCTGCGGCGCGCCCGCTAGCCGGGATCCACACCTCTGGTCATCCGGAAGCCCGCGCAGCTCCCCACCCTCAGTCATCCCGGAAGCCCGCGCAGCGGG
>JALVEM010000528.1 GCA_027030825.1 Thiohalobacter sp. | reverse complement strand
GACCTGCTCCAGATCCTCCAGCGAGGCGATCTTGCTGGTGGCATGGCGGGAGAGCGCGAGCGCCAGCTCCTCGCGCGGAATGCCCAGCCCGTCGTCGGTGACGCGGATCAGGCGGCGACCGCCGCCCTCGACGCGCACTTCGATCGACCGCGCCCCGGCATCCAGACTGTTCTCGACCAGTTCCTTGACGACCGATGCCGGGCGCTCGATCACCTCGCCGGCGGCGATCTGGTTGACGAGCCGAGGGGGAAGCAGACGTATGGGCATGAAGTTAGTGTATCCCAGAGTGGCCGCGCCGTGGGGACCTGTCCACGTCACGTCCCGCCGGCGAATCGCTGCCACTCTGACAGTCATGTGCTGTCAGTTGAACAAAGCCACAGATACCCGAGTGCAAGGCAGCTGCATAGACTTGATCGGACAAGCAGACGACAACCATCGGCCACACGAGAATGGCGCCAGAGGAGGAGACACGTCATGCACTGCCTTCATACCAGGTATGGAAAGAAGCGGGCGAGTCGCCGCACCCTGCTGCTGTTGCCGGGCCTGCTTGCACCGCCCGCCATGGCGAACGGCATCCTGCCCGAAGACTACCCCGATGCCGGGCTGATCAACCGTGGACGCGAGATCTTTCTCCACGAAACCTTCGACGGCAACGGCCGGACCTGCGCCACCTGCCATCGGGAGGACAACAATTTCACGCTCGATCCGGCCTACATCGCCCGGCTGCCGAAAACCGACCCCCTGTTCGTCGCCGAGCGACCGGAACCCAATCCGCTGGCCGGGCTCGAGGACCCGACCATGATGCGCGAGGCCGGACTGATCCTGGTCAACAGCAACGGCTTCGATCGCCCGCACGTCTTCCGTGGCATTCCCCATCTGCTGGCCCTGTCCACTTCCATTACACCGCCCTCGCCCGTGGCCGGCGACGGCACGACCGTTCCGCCCGTCCACCGCACGGGGTGGAGCGGCGACGGCTCGCCCGTGGACCCGGCAGCCGAACCACCCCGCAACGGCAGCCTGCGGGACTTCGCCATCGGCGCCGTCATGCAGCACATGACCCGCACGCTGGCGCGGGTGCCTGGCGAGGATTTCCGCCTGCCGACCGAAGAAGAGCTGGAGGCACTGGAGGCCTTCATGCGCTCGCTGGGTCGCCAGCAGGAATTCGACGACTTCCGTCTCATCCGCATGCGCGACGCCCGCGCCGAACAGGGTCGCCGCAACTATCTCGGCGAAGGCCTGGCCGGCGGCGTGCCCTGCAACGCCTGTCACTTCAACGGCGGCGCCAATACCGATCCGGATTTCGATTTTCCTCCGGAAATCACCCCGCCGGCCTTCGAATCCAGCAACCGGTCCTTCGCGCCGCGCGTCGAAGAACTGCGCGACCAGCACGGAGACATCCTCGGAAAGGCCAATCCCTTCGACGACGGCTTCGGACAGGGCACGAACCTGTTCAATGTCCCGCCCGTGATCGAGGCCGCCGACACGGGCCCCTTCTTTCACGCCAACCAGATCGACACCGTGGAGGCCATGGTGGCCTTCTACGCCACCCGGCGCCATCTGCGTGACGGTACGGTATTGCCGCCCATCGTG
>JALVEM010000527.1 GCA_027030825.1 Thiohalobacter sp. | reverse complement strand
CGGCTGCATGGTCAACGGCGCCGGTCTCGCCATGGCCACCATGGACCTCATCAAGCTGCATAGCGGTCAGCCGGCCAACTTTCTCGATGTCGGCGGCACGGCCACCGCCCAGCGGGTGGCCGAGGCCTTCAAGCTGATTCTCTCCGACGACAAGGTTCGTGCCATTCTGGTCAACATCTTCGGCGGCATCGTGCGCTGCGATCTCATCGCCGAGGGCATCATCCGGGCGGTGCGCGAGGTCCGGGTGCAGGTGCCGGTGGTGGTGCGGCTGGAAGGCACCAATGTGGAGCAGGGCCGCCGCCTGCTGGCCGAATCCGGGCTCGACATCGTGGCCGAATCCGACCTCACCGCGGCCGCGAAACGGGTGGTGGCGCTGGCGCACGGGGAGGGTCGGTCATGAGCATTCTCGTCGATCGCAACACCAAAGTGATCTGCCAGGGCTTCACCGGGCGCCAGGGCACCTTCCACTCCGAACAGGCGCTGGCCTACGGGACGCAGCTGGTGGGCGGGGTCACCCCTGGCAAGGGCGGCCAGACGCACCTCGGCCTGCCGGTGTTCGACACGGTGGCCGAGGCCGTGCGCGAGACCGGCGCCGATGCCACCATGATCTATGTGCCGGCCCCGTTCGCCGCCGACGCCATCCTGGAGGCGGCCGATGCCGGGATCCGGGTCATCGTCTGCATCACCGAGGGCATCCCGGTGCTGGACATGTTGAAGGTGAAGGCCGCGCTGGCCGGCGCCGAGAGCGTGCTCATCGGCCCCAACTGCCCCGGCATCATCACCCCGGACGAGTGCAAGATCGGCATCATGCCGGGTGCCATCCATCGGTCCGGCAGGATCGGCATCGTCTCCCGCTCGGGCACCCTCACCTATGAGGCAGTACACCAGACCACCCTGGCCGGGCTCGGGCAGTCGACTTGTGTCGGCATCGGCGGCGACCCCATCCACGGGCTGGAGTTTACCGACTGCCTGGCCCTGTTCGAGGCCGACCCGCAGACCGAGGGCATCATTCTGGTGGGCGAGATCGGCGGCACGGCCGAGGAGGCCGCGGCCGACTACATCCGCGAGTACGTCAGCAAGCCGGTGGTCGCCTACATCGCCGGGGTGACGGCCCCGAAGGGCAAGCGCATGGGTCATGCCGGCGCCATCATCAGCGGCGGCAAGGGCACCGCCGAGGCCAAGATCGCCGCCCTGGAGGCCGCCGGCGCTACCGTCTCGCGCTCGCCTGCGGACATGGGGCGGCTGATGGCGGAGCGGCTGGGCGCGGCATGAGCGACCGGCTGCGCATCGCGCTCGCCCAGCTCGACTTCCTGGTCGGGGCGGTGGATGCCAACGCCGACCGGGTCATCGCTGCCGCGGCCGAGGCCCGCGACCGGCTCGGGGCCGACCTGGTGGTGTTCCCGGAGCTGGCGCTCACCGGCTATCCCCCCGAGGATCTGCTGCTGCGGCCCGGTCTCCATCTGCATGTGATGCGCGCGCTCGAGCGCATCCGGCGCGAGGTGCGCGGCATCCATGTGCTGGTGGGCTACCCCGAGGAGACCGTGCAGGGCCGCTTCAACGCCGCCAGCCTGATCCACGAGGGAGAGGTGCT
>JALVEM010000526.1 GCA_027030825.1 Thiohalobacter sp. | reverse complement strand
CATGGCCTACTTCCAGGCCAGGCGGGTCGGTGATTCGGTGGCGCGGGTTCGCGAACTCGAGACCATCCGCGAGTTCCTGACCGGCTCGGCGCTGACGCTGGTCATCGATCTGCTGTTCACGGTGGTGTTCATCGCCATCATGTACTGGTACAGCCCCCGCCTCACATGGATCGTGCTCGGCGCCATCCCTTTCTACGTGCTGCTGTCCGTACTCGTGACGCCAGTGCTGCGCGAGCGGGTGAACGAGAAATTCAGTCGCGGCGCCGAGAACCAGGCCTTCCTGGTGGAATCCGTGACCGGTATCGAGACGGTCAAGGCCATGGCCGTCGAGCCGCAGATGGCACGCCGCTGGGAGGAACAGCTGGCCAGCTATGTACAGGCCGGCTTCCGTGCCGCCAACCTCGGCAACATCGCCCGCCAGACCGCCGGGTTCATCAACAAGGTGGTCGTGGTGCTCATCCTCTGGGTCGGCGCCCGCGCCGTGATCCAGGGCGAACTCTCCATCGGCCAGCTCATCGCCTTCAACATGTTCGCCGCCCGCATCAGCGGACCTGTCCTGCGCCTGGTGCAATTGTGGCAGGATTTCCAGCAGGCCGGCATCTCCATCCGGCGTCTTGGCGACATTCTCGACACCCCCACCGAACCGTCATACGACCGGCAGCGCGCCTCGCTGCCCGAGATCACCGGCCGCATCACGTTCGACCGCGTCACCTTCCGCTACCGGCCGGACGGACCGGAAGTATTGCACGACCTCTCCCTCGACATACGGCCGGGAGAAGTCGTCGGCGTGGTGGGTCGCTCCGGTTCCGGCAAGAGCACACTCGCCAGGCTGATCCAGCGCATGCATGTCCCGGAATCCGGCCGCGTGCTGGTCGACGGCGTGGATCTCGCCATGGTGGACACCGCCTGGCTTCGACGTCGAATCGGTGTGGTGCTGCAGGAAAACATGCTGTTCCATCGCAGCGTGCGCGAGAACATCGCCCTGGCCGATCCCGGCATGCCCATGGAGCAGGTGGTGGCCGCCGCGCGGCTGGCCGGGGCGCACGAATTCATCCTCGAAATGCCGGAAGGCTACGACACCATCGTCGGGGAGCACGGCGCCACCCTCTCCGGCGGCCAGCGCCAGCGCATCGCCATCGCCCGCGCCCTGGCCACACGGCCCCGCATCCTCGTCTTCGACGAGGCGACCAGCGCGCTCGACCACGAGTCCGAACACATACTGCATCGCAACATGGCCGCTATCGCCAGGGGCCGCACCCTCATTCTCATTGCCCATCGCCTGTCGACGGTTCGGGATGCGGACCGCATCATCGTGCTGGACAAGGGCCGCATCATCGAACAGGGTACCCACGACAGCCTGCTCGAACAGGGTGGTGCCTATGCCCGCCTGCATGCGCTGCAGAACGGTGACGCGAGACCGGTCGAAGCCGGAGGGGTCGGAGCATGAGCGCACCTCGCCATGAAATCGAATTCCTTCCCGCCGTGCTCGAGATCCAGGAGCGCCCGCCCAGCCCCCTCGGCCGCGCCATCCTCTGGGCCGTCATTCTGCTGTTCGTGCTGGCTGTGGCCTGGGCTGCGCTTGGGAAGGTGGA
>JALVEM010000525.1 GCA_027030825.1 Thiohalobacter sp. | reverse complement strand
TCGTCGGGATGCTGCCGGGCAAGACGCCGGGCAAGCTGGCGGCTCTTTTGCAGATCGCCCACCTGCAGGGCCTGGCTCAGGGCCTCGCGCAATGCCTTGTCCTGTTTCCCTTTGGACGAGACGGCCCCTTTCTTTGCGGTACGGGTGGCGGGTCTGGTTTTCTGTGATTTTCTGCGTGCCCTGGTGGCGGACTTCGCTGCCGGCCTGGATTCCGGCCATGCCTCGCGGTAGCTGTGCCGCAATGTTTCGACACTTTCCTTGCCCTGCAGCGATTCGAGCAACGCGATCAGCCGCTGTGCCCGGGTCTGGTCCTTCTCCCGGATGGCCTGTTCGGCGTTCCGGCGCAGCTTCTCGAGCAGGGTGTCGAGCCGATGTTGCAGGAGCCGATCGCCGAGTCGCTCGAGGGGGGTCTCTTCTTCCCATCGATGCTGCAGCCGGTCGTATCGGAGGCGGGCCGCCAGCCAGGTTGCCTCGGCCATATCGCGTTCCAGCGCCGTCCTGGACAGCTCGGCCCGTTTTCTTGCCTCCAGCTGTTCCAGATCCTTCCTGAGTCGGGACTCGTCGGGGAGGCGCTCTAGGGCCTCCGAGAGCAGCCGCAGGGCCTCGCCGGGGCGGCCGTTCCGAACCAGTTCCATGGCCTTCTCGTGCAGCAGGCGGGCATAGTGGTCGCGCACCGAGGCCGGGATGGCCTCGTCTGGTGCCTTTTCGGTAGACAGTGTCCGGTCGAGATGTTCCAGGATGGGGTCGCGGGGCGGCGTGCCGGCACAGCCGGCCAGCAGGAGCGCGGCAGCAGGGATGAGGCGTGTGTATTTCATGCCGTGCGCTTGAGGCTCTGCCACCAGAGCCGCTCGGTGCGCTCCTCGAGCACACCGACGAAGTCGGGCTGCAGCCCTTCGATGACCCAGGTGTTCACGGGGCGGCTGAAACCGCGCAGCCGCACCGAGGCGTGCGGACGTGCCCGGACACGACCCTGTATGTCCGGACGCTGCAGGAAGTCCTCGGTGACGAGGATCTCGCCGGCGGCCGAGGCGGAGGAGAGGCGGGAGGCCAGATTGACTGCCTCGCCCAGTACCGTGAATTCCATCCGTTCCATGGCGCCGATGTTGCCGGCCAGCATCGTCCCGCTGTTGATCCCGATCCGGAAACGCACCGGCGGTTGGCCGGAACGCGCTCGATGGGCGTTCTCGCGCTCGACCAGCGCCTGGATGCTCAGGGCGCAGCACACGGCGTTGAAGGCGTGTGCCTCCTCGTGCCGGGGTACACCGAACACCAGCATGGCACAGTCACCGATGTACTTGTCGACGATGCCGTGATTGCGCTGGCAGGCCCGGGCGATGTGCGAGAAATAGCGGTTGAGCATGTTGGCCACGGCCTCGGGGTCCATGCCCTCGGACAGGCGTGTGAAACCGACGATGTCCGCGAACAGCACCGTGGCCTGGACGCGTTCTCCGCCGAGTTTCATGCGATGTTCGCTGTTGACGATCTCGCTCGCGAGGGTGGGGGAGAGGTAGCGCGCCAGGGTCTCCTCGATCCGGTCCTTGTGTTCGAGATGCTCGGCGAAGCGGTTCATGGTCTGCATCAGGGTGCCGAGT
>JALVEM010000524.1 GCA_027030825.1 Thiohalobacter sp. | reverse complement strand
GGCTTCGAGTTCGTATTCCATCATGCCCGGGCGACAGGCCTGCATGGCGCGCACGTGTGCGCCGGCCGCGATCCTCGCGGCACGCCGCATCAGACGCAGCTCGGCGGCGCTCTTGTACAGGCGCATGTCGTGGAGCAGGTGCTCGAGCGCGACGAACTCGTCCGGCGTGTGCGCCCCGCTGCGGCTGGCGGCGCGTATCCGGTTCACCCAGCCGATCAGGCGGCGATCGAACTCGGGATAGACCCCCATGGTGTAATAGACACGCTCCCGGTTCTCCAGCAGCCCGGGCAGGATGTCGTCGATGTCGGCGATCGGAAAGGCATCGTCCATGCCATAGTGCTCGATGGCGCCTTCGGGTCCGGCACGGCGGCCCGTCCACAGCTCACGCTCGGGATCCCGGTCGCGACAGAACAGCAGCATCTCGCCCTCCCGGCGCCCGGGCACCAGCACCAGCACGGCCTCGGGTTCGGGGAAACCGGTCAGATAGTAGAAGTCGCTGTCGGGACGGTAGGGATACTCGACGTCGCGGTTGCGCAGGCGTTCCGGCGCGGTGGGCAACACGGCGATACTGCCCCGGCCCATCATGCGCATGAGCTGGCGGCGTCGGCGGGCGTGTTCCTTCGGATTCATCATGATTCACTGAAGCCGGGGCGGCGCCTTGATGGGCTGCAGCGTCTCGAGCAGGAGCAGGGTCCCCATGCGCAGGTATTCCAGGATCTCCGCCAGGGCCTGTTCGTTCTCCTCGCTGTCGGCCCCGCGCTCGACCTCGGCGCGCACCAGCTCCGTGAGATCCTGCACGAACTCCCTGGCCTCGCCCTCGGGCAGCCGTTCGAGCTCCAGCCCTCCGATGCCGAGGCCGAACAGGAACCCGTGGATCCAGCTCAGCATGGCCTCCAGCCGGTCGCCCAGCGGCGCCTCGTCGTCGGGCAGCAGGAGCACCAGGCCGAGCTCGGTGTCGTACATCTGATCGCGGGTGTGGCTGCCCAGGCGTCGCAGCAGCCGCAGGGTGTTCTGGTAGGTCAGATTGCGCGGATCGGGCGACTCGAACACCTCGTCGTGCCAGACCGCCTCGTCGATCCGGCCGGTCGCGCACAGCAGCCCGCAGAAGAGGCCGTGCACCTCCGCGGCATCCAGTTCCGACTCGGCCCGCACCAGAGACGCCTCGACGGCCTCGTAGTCCAGCGGCTCCCGACTCATGAGTTCGTTTCTCTCGTTCATCCGGCGATTATCGCACAGTCCGCAACCGTTCGGCGTTGACCCGGCCACCGACGCCCTCTATATTGGGGTGCCATGGAAAAGGATCCGGCACAACAGCTTGCGGAGCAGGACCTCAAGCGCCTCGAGACCCGCATCGAGGAACTCATCCGGACGGTCGAACGGCTGAAGGAGGAGAACCGCTCGCTGCGGGCCAAGCAGGAGGCGCTGAACGCCGAACGCGCGCGGCTCATCGAACGCAACGACCTGGCGCGTTCGCGTGTCGAGGCCATGATCAACCGGCTCAAGGCCATGGAGCAGCCCGCGTGAGCGAGACCCGCGGCATCAAGGTCCGCATTCTCGACAAGGAATACCTCGTCGCCTGCAA
The DNA here is from genome assembly GCA_027030825.1 of Thiohalobacter sp. GTDB lineage: Bacteria > Pseudomonadota > Gammaproteobacteria > Thiohalobacterales > Thiohalobacteraceae > J048. The sequence continues at coordinate 13 of JALVEM010000524.1, read as the reverse complement.
GCCCGGCGAGGAG
>JALVEM010000523.1 GCA_027030825.1 Thiohalobacter sp. | reverse complement strand
AGCTGCGCGAGATCCGTACCCGTATCCCGGAGAACACCCGGGCCGACATCGTCGAGTTCATCGACACCCATCTGCTCATGCTCGAGGACTCCACGCTCACGGTGGCGCCCGAATACCTGATCCGCAGCCAGCAGATCAACGCCGAGTGGGCCCTCAAGCAGCAGCGTGACGCCCTTGTGGAAGTCTTCGAGGCCATGGACGACGCCTATCTGCGGACGCGCAAGGACGACATCGATCATGTGGTGACCCGCATCCAGCGCATCCTGCGCTGGGGCGGCGAGGAACCTTCCCGGTCCGCCGCGCTCGCCCCGCTGCAGGGCGCCATCGTGGTCGCCGACGAGCTCACTCCGGCCGATATCGTGGTCCTGCAGCACCAGGGCATCGCCGGGTTCGTCACCGAGTTCGGCGGCCCGCTCTCCCACACCGCCATCGCCGCCCGCAGCCTGCGGATCCCTGCTGTCGTGGGGGTACACGAGGTTCGCCGGCTGCTGCGCGAAGGCGAGACCGTCATCCTCGACGGTCGGCGTGGCGTGCTGGTGGGCGATGCGGATGCCGTCCTGCTCGAGTGGTATCGGAAACGTCGCGATGCCGAGCGTTCGCGACAGCAGAGCCTGGCCCGGCTGCGTGCCGAACCGGCGACGACCCGCGACGGTGTTCGGGTGCGCCTGCTGGGCAACATCGAACTGCCCGAGGACATCGATCCGCTCATGGAGGCCGGCGCCGAGGGCGTGGGGCTCTATCGGACCGAGTTCCTCTACATGAACCGGGAGGATCTGCCCGACGAGGAGGAACAGCTCGAGGTCTACGCGGCGATCATCGCCCACCTCGACGGGCTGCCGCTGACCATCCGCACCCTGGATCTGGGCGCCGACAAGCCGCTGGCCGGCTCCGAGCGGCACGCCCTCTGCGCCAACCCGGCACTCGGCCTGCGCGGCATCCGCCTGTGTCTTCACGAACCCGAACTCTTCCGCCCCCAGCTGCGCGCGATCCTGCGTGCCTCGGCCATGGGGCCGGTGCGGATCATGCTGCCGATGCTCACCACGATCGAGGAAGTCCGGCAGGTGCGGCGCATCCTGACACAGCTGCAACGGGAGCTCGACGACCGGCATCTGCCCTACGATCCCTCGCTGCCGGTCGGCGGCATGATCGAGACGCCGGCCGCGGCACTGCTCGCGGATCGCTTCGCGCGCGAGCTGGATTTCCTCTCGCTGGGCACGAACGACCTCATTCAGTACCTGCTGGCCATCGATCGGGTCGACGACGAGGTGGCCTATCTCTATGATCCGCTGCACCCCGCCGTCATCGAGGCCCTGCACCGCGTGCTGCGCGCCGGCGACCGCCACGGAATACCGGTATCCATGTGCGGCGAAATGGCCGGCGATCCCCGGCTGGTGCCCCTGCTGCTCGCACTCGGACTGCGCGAATTCAGCATCCATCCCGCCGCCCTGCTGGAAATCAAGGACTGCATCCGCAGCCTGTCCCTGCCCGAACGACGGCTGCCGGATCACCCCGATCCCGACGAGATCCTCGACTTCGTGCACGCCCTCGCCGGCAATGGCGAGTCCTCCGCCTGATTCCGACGGCATTCGTGCTTA
>JALVEM010000522.1 GCA_027030825.1 Thiohalobacter sp. | reverse complement strand
ATCTGTACGAGGTATTCGGCCGAACTCAGCTCCCCGACCCGCCAGAACCGCTCCAGCAGATCGAGCTGCGCACTCAGGCTCTCCTGACCGGCCTGCAGCCAGGTTTCCCACGCCGCTCGCTCGAGACGATAGCGTTCGGCGGCCGCGGCGATGCCTGAAACGGCGCGCTGCAGCCGGTCCTGAACAAGCTTCTCGAGCCGGGCCAAATCGGCGCCGGCCGCCTCGACCTCGGCCCGGAAGTCGTTGCGTACGAACAGGGGAATGCTGAGGCTCAGCCCGACGACGCCGAACCGGTCGTCGTCACTGCCGCGATAGGCCCTTTCCTGACCGGCGACGATACCCAGCGTGGGATCGGGACGGCGCTCGCGCTCGCGCAGCCCCACACGCGAGCGTGCGGCCGCCACCTCGGCCTGCAACCGACGGACTTCCGGTAGCCGGCTGGCCAGTGCCTGCGGATCGACCTGCCCCAGCGGCGGCAAGCGCCGGGGCAGCGCCGGCCAGGATGGCGGCCGTATTCCTGCCACGGCCAGCAGAGACTGTTCGGCCTCGGCCAGTCGGCCGGCTGCCTGCGAACGCTCGAGCCGCACCTGGGTGAACGCCAGTCGCGCGAGTTCCAGTTCGACCTTGCTGAGGTCGCCGGCCGCATGCCGCTTCTCCGCAAGCGCCAGGAATCGCCGCATGAGGTCCACACGCTGTTGCGACAGGCGATCCAGACGTACCGCCGTGTGATAGCGTGCCAGTCCCCGGAGAAGTTCACCCGCAACCCGACGCCGTCGCTCGGCATGTTCGGCCTTCGCGGCCTCGAGCTCCCTGGCGGCGACCTGCGTTCGTGCCTCGCGCTTGTCGGACCAGTCGATCGTCTGGCTCAGCCCCAGCGTGCCGGTGCGGGTTTCGGCCTGTTCCGCCTCCAGATCCAGCTCGGGGTTGTAGAGAGGACGGGAAGCGGCACGCAGGCGCGCCTCGGCGGCCTCCACGGCCGCACGCGCTGCCGAAACTCCCGGATTGCGGTCGAGCGCATAGAGCAGCCACTGCTGCACCGCGGGCGAGAGCCCTGAATCGATCGGCACCTCGTCCTCGGCGTGCACGAGTGGCATGGTCAGCCACAGGCACAACCAGAGCAGTCCACGGGCACAGGCCCGTACCGACAAGCAGGATCCAGTCATCGTTCCAGTTCTCCGAAAGTCGGGAAATCACGCGCACGGCAAGCCGTGCACCTTTGATGTGCAGGCGTTCAGGAGAGCCGGATATTGGGCGGAGGAAGCGGGGGTTCGCTGTCGCGGGAGTACAGGTGGATGCCGTGGCTGCCGGGCGCTGCCGTAAACAGCCGGGGATGAGTGGAAAATCCGGGTGTCATGCCGACGAAATGGGCGCCGCCGTGGCAGCTGTGATCGCAGACACCGTCATGAACGACCTTGAAGTGATCCGAGGATGCCTCCGCGTCCGGCACGTCGTTCGGGACGGTGGCCTCGATCGACATGCAGGATCCACCATCCACTGCCAGGATCCCGGCATGCGCCACCCAGCTCAGGTTGGCGAAGAGCAGGAAGAAGACGAGTGCCTTGGCGAGATGGCGCAGCATATCAGTGCATGCTAACCAACGAACCCGCCACATGCAAGCATCGACACGAAGCCGTGATCGGAAACGACTGCAGCAGTTCAATCACCGGATGGCGCGGTGTCCAGACGGAAGGCGCTGTGACAGGCGACACAGTTTCTCATGAGCTCGGACAACTGTTTCAGGCTGGCCTCGGGATCGCCGAACTGCTCGGCATCGAGCGCCAGACGGTCGAACCGCCTGTGGGTATCGAGCCCCATCTGCTTGAATCCGAGCGGCAGCTTGCCCATCAGGGACGCGGGTACTGCCTGCTGGGCCTCGGCGCCCACCCTACGGGCTGCGGCAGCGATCCTTTGGCTGTCTTCTTCCACGGCCCCCTCGACGATGGCCTGCACTGCTTCCAGGAAGGCGCGCATCTCGGCAAGTACCAGGTCACGCTCGCCCGGCTCCAGCACGATCGCGGTGCGGCCATCGCTCGCCGTCACGGTGGAGCCGGAGATTCCGAACTTGTAGACCGCGCCACCCACCGCGATCAGAAGCAGAACGACGAGAGACCAGCATAGCTTGCACATGAAAACATTCCTTCCGAGTGACGAGATTCGCTTGCACCAGTGCAATGTTAGTAATCTATTACTTACATGATGCGCCGGCAACATCCTCGTGTCAACAACCTCCACCTTTCAATCCACCCGACAGGCGCATCTGCCCCAGACATTCTGTGGAGAATTGACCCGGCCGGTCATCCTGCCGAGCATGGCCATTGATTCACCGAACTACGACAGACACATGCTCGAGCTCGACAACTGGTTTGCCCGGGATCTCGAGGGTTTGCACGTACCCTGGCAGGGCACGGCATTCCCCGAACCCCGCCTGCTCCGTTTCAATCATGCCCTGGCCGAGGCGCTGGGCCTCCCGGAGGGGCTGGACACGCCCGACGGCGCCGCCTTTCTCGGCGGCAGCCGGCTGCCGGAGACGCTCACGCCCGTGGCGCAGGCCTATGCGGGTCACCAGTTCGGCCATTTCGTCCCGCAGCTCGGCGACGGCCGCGCCCTGCTGCTGGGCGAGCTGGTGGACGGCCAGGGCGTGTACCGCGACCTGCATCTGAAGGGCTCCGGCCCCACGCCGTTCTCGCGTGGCGGCGACGGCAAGGCGGCGCTGGGGCCCATGCTGCGGGAATTCCTCGTCGGCGAGGCCATGCACGCCCTGGGCATCCCGACCACGCGCGCACTCGCCGTGGTCGCCACGGGCGAGTGGATCCAGCGGGAAGGCCCCAGACCGGGTGCGGTGCTGGCCCGGGTGGCGCTGAGCCATCTGCGCGTGGGGACTTTCGAGTATGCGGCCACGCATCTCGACCCCGCTGGCGTGAAACGGCTGGCCGACCATGCCATCGCACGACACGACCCCGATCTCCGGACACACGAGACACCGTATCTGGCCCTGCTGGAGCGGGTGATCGAACGGCAGGTGCAGCTCGTCGTGCGATGGATGCTGGTCGGTTTCGTGCACGGCGTGATGAACACCGACAACACCACCATCTCGGGCGAGAGCATCGACTACGGTCCCTGTGCCTTCATGGAAGCCTACGATCCGGGCACCGTCTTCAGCTCCATCGATGTCCATGGACGCTACGCCTACGGAAACCAGCCCGGCATCCTGGAGTGGAACCTGGCCCGCTTCGCCGAAACCCTGCTCCCGCTCATCGAGGCGGACAATCCCGAGCATGCCGTGGCTCTGGCCACGGAACGCATCCATGACATCCCCTCGCGTTATCAGACTCTCTGGCTCGATGGCATGCGACGCAAGCTCGGCCTCGCCTCGGAGGAAGACGAAGACCTGCAACTGGTGGAAGAGCTGCTTGGGCACATGCAACGCGATCAGGTGGACTTCACGCAGGCCTTCCGCGCCCTGATCGCGGCCGCGGAAGGCCGTGCCGCCCCTTTCCGCAGGCTGTTCGCGGCACATTCTCCGATCGATGCCTGGCTGGCCCGCTGGCAGGCGCGCCTCGCCCGGGATCCGCAATCGCAGGAAGCAAGAGGCGCTTCGATGCGGCAGACCAACCCCGTCTACATCCCGCGCAATCACAAGGTCGAGGAGGCACTGGCCGCCGCGGAGCAGGAAGGCGATCTCTCGAAATTCGATCGCCTGCTGGAAGCCGTTCGGCACCCCTTCGAAGAACGCCCCGGCTTCGAGGATCTGGCCCGACCCGCGCCCGAGGATTTCGGCCCCTATCGCACCTTCTGCGGCACCTGAGGCACCTGCCCCCGTCTCACCTCGCGTCTGTCCGTAAAGGCCATGGAGTCGTGCCGTCCATTGACTCTCAGATTTTTATAATATATGGTTATATGTATATCTACATGAAGGATCACTGGATGACTCCGGAAAACCTGTTCCGTGCACTCTCGGACACCACCCGGTTGCGCACCCTGCTGCTCCTCGCCACGGAAGGCGAGCTCTGCGTCTGCGAACTCACGCATGCACTCGAACAGAGCCAGCCCAAGATTTCCCGACATCTCGCCATGCTGCGCGATCTCGGCATCGTGAAGACCCGCCGCCAGGGACAGTGGGTGCTCTACTCCCTGCATCCGGAACTGCCGGACTGGGCCGGCAGGATCGTGCAAACGACGGCAGAAACGCTTGCCGATGCACTCGTCGCCGAGGATCGGGACCGACTGCACGCCATGTGCGATCGCCCCCTCGCCGGCTGCAGCGCCTGAACGCCCTCGCCATGTTCGAGATCCTCGGCAATCTCGTCGCCTACCAGTGGCTGGGACTGGCACCCGGCAGCCGGTCGGGAGACGCCGTGCAGTTCTTCGTCATGGACGTCACCAAGATCTTCACGCTGCTGGTGATCGTCGTCTATGGCATGGGGCTGCTGCGCGCCCTGCTCTCGCCGGAACGGGTACGCGATTACGTGCGCGGCAAGCCGAAATCCCTGGCCCGTGCCCTGGCCATCCTGCTCGGCGCCGTCACCCCCTTCTGCTCCTGTTCCTCGGTGCCCCTGTTCATCGGCTTCGTGGAAGCCGGCATCCCGCTCGGCGTGACCTTCTCGTTCCTCATCGCCAGCCCCATGATCAACGAGGTCGCGGCCGTGGTGCTGCTGGGCGTGCTGGGCTGGAAACTCACCCTGCTCTACATCCTCGCCGGCATGGCCGTGGCCTGGATCGGCGGCATGGTCATGGAGTGGTTCCGGCCGGAACGCTGGGTCGAGGACTATGTATGGAAGATCCACATGGGCGAGACCCGGATGCCGGAGCTTCCCCGGACCCTGGCCGAACGACACCGTTACGCCCTGCACGAAGTCAGGGAGATCGTCGGCCGGATCTGGCGCTGGGTGCTGGCCGGCATCGCCGTGGGCGCGGTATTCCACGGCTTTGTCCCCGAATCCTGGGTCGCGGAGCACCTGAGCGGTGACGACTGGTACAGCGTCCCGCTCGCCGTCCTGCTCGGCATCCCGCTCTATTCGAATGCCACCGGCGTCATCCCGATCGCCGAGGCCATGCTCGCCAAGGGTGTGGCACTGGGCACCGTACTGGCATTGATGATGAGCATCGCCGCATTGTCGCTGCCCGAGATGCTGATTCTGCGCAAGGTGATCCGCTGGCCGGCACTGATGCGCTATGCCGCTGTCCTGGCCGTCGCCTTCACGCTGGTGGGCTGGGGATTCAATGTCGTTTCATGAGGAGTGAAGTCATGAAGGAAATCAAGGTACTGGGTTCCGGTTGCGCCAACTGCAGGACGACCATGCGACTGATCGAGGAAGTGGCCCGGGAAAAGGGCGTCCCCGTCAACATCCTCAAGGTCGACGACATCGCCGAGATCATGGCCCATGGCGTCATGTCGACGCCCGGCGTGGTCATCGACGGCAAGGTGGTGCACGCCGGTGGCGTGCCCGCCCGCGAGAAGATATCCGAATGGCTCGAGGCATGACCTCGCAATGGAGCGAATAAAGCAGGCAACTGCCGCATCTCCCCCGGGCACCCACCACAAGGAGGAGAAACATGCTCAGCAGATGCCTGCGTCTCGGCGCTATCGCCGCCCTTTCCCTTTTGCCCCTGCAAGGCAGCCTGGCTGCCGACGAAGCCGGCCTGGGCCATGACTATCGCACCTTCCATGCCGACGGCCGCATCGACTACGGGCATATCGAGGATTCGTACACCGCCGATCTGGTCATGTATCTGGCCGGCAACCAGTTCATGGTCATGGAGGAACTGATTCGCGATTTCCAGAAGAAGAATCCGGACATCAAGACCATCTATGTCGAGACCATTCCCCCCGGCCAGATCCTCAAGGGACAGATCCTCAAGCAGGGCACCATCGATGGACGAAAGACGGCACGCAATCCGGATCTGTTCGCCAGCGTGAACCTCGGCCACCTCAAGAAGCTGCGCAGCAAGAAGCTGATGAACGACTACATGATCTATACCCACAACAAACTCGAGCTGATGGTGGGCAGAGGCAATCCCAAGGGCATCAAGGGACCGGAAGACCTCGCGCGTGACGACATCGTCCAGTCGCATCCCAACCCTCTGACCGAGGGCATCTTCAAGTTCTACGGCGCACAGATGCTCAAGGACCTGGGTATCCACGACAAGGTCACCGGCGGCAAGAAGTGCAAGAGCTGCTGGGCCGTGCCGGGCAAGACCTGGTTCACATCGCGGCATCATCGGGAGACGCCCTACCGTATCGAGAAGGGCGAGGCCGATGTGGGCATCGTCTGGACCACCGAAGTCAGACATGCCCAGGCCCAGGGACGGCCGGTCGAAGGCGTGCCCATCCCGGCGCCCTACAACATGCAGCACAAGGTGGGCTACGCCATCGGCATCCTGGCCACGGGCCGCAACCCCTACAACGCCAGCCGCTACCTGGCCTATCTAGGCACACCCGAGGCCCAGGCCATCTACGAGAAGTACGGATTCGTGAAGGCCAGCGACGCCGAGCTCAAGCTCAAGCCGATTCCCGTTGACTGACATCCTGTAACGAAACCCTCGCCCCGTCCCGGCGACGAGGCGGACCCGACGGCGGCCTGCGGCCGCCGTTTTCCACTCGGGCATCAGGGAATACTGGGCGGAATGCACGCCGACGACTACACTCTTTTCCCGTCGAAGAAAAAAGTACAGGAGGTTCCCATGCGCCCAGTGCTCTCCCTTGTCCTGGTTGCATTGCTGCTGCCCGGCCTGCCTGCGCTGGCGGCAGACCCTGCGCGTGGCGAA
>JALVEM010000521.1 GCA_027030825.1 Thiohalobacter sp. | reverse complement strand
GCGCTGGCTGCGGCAGGCGGATCTCGCAGAGGTGACAGGGATCTTTCTCGATCCCCCCTATGGCTCGCCGCTGCTCGGCTCGGCACTCGAGGTGCTGCGGGAACGCCGGCCTCCCCGCCTGTCCTGGCTCTACATCGAACAGCCTGCGTACGGGGATACGGGAGATGGCGGCCTGCGACTGCCGGAGGGCTTTCGCATCCATCGACAGGCCAGGGCCGGCGACGTGGCCTGTGCCCTGGCGACCCGGGAAAACGCGGGGTAGTCTGCGGATACGGCATGGCCGATAATGGCCGCATGGCCCGTAGCATCGTCTATCCCGGCACCTTCGATCCCGTCACGAACGGCCATGCCGATCTCGTGCAGCGTGCGGCACGGCTGTTCGACCGGGTGATCGTGGCCGTGGCCGAACACAGCGGCAAGCGGCCGTGCTTTTCCCTCGAGGAGCGCGTGACGATGGCCACCCGTGCGCTGGCCGGGATCGACGGGGTCGAGGTGCGGCCCTTCTCCGGCCTGCTGGTGGAATTCGTGCGGGCGTGCGGGGCCCAGGCCATACTGCGCGGCCTGCGCGCGGTCTCGGACTTCGAGTACGAGTTTCAGCTCGCCAGCATGAACCGGCAGCTGGCGCCCGAGATCGAGACGCTGTTTCTCACACCGGCGGAACAGTACGCCTTCGTCTCATCCAGTCTGGTGCGGGAGGTGGCGCGGCTCGGCGGCGACGTCTCGGCCTTCGTGCATCCGGAGGTCGCCCGGGCGCTCGCCGGCCGGCACGACCGGGACTGAACAAACCTTGCGGAGGATCCATGGCACTGCTCATCACCGACGAATGCATCAACTGCGACGTGTGCGAACCCGAATGCCCCAACGAGGCCATCAGCCAGGGCGAGGAGATCTACGAGATCGATCCCGATCTGTGCACCGAGTGCAAGGGGCACTACGAGACCTCCCAGTGCGTCGAGGTATGCCCGGTGGACTGCATCATCGTGGACCCGGACCATACGGAGACCGAAGAGGAGCTGCTGGCCAAGTACGAGCGGATCGTCAGCGGCGGGTAGCAGGCCGGCAGCCTGTCGGGGCTGTCTCAGTCGGCGAGATCGGCGACGAAGGCCGCCGCCGCAGCGAAGATCAGCACGCCGGCGATCGCTGGCAGCACTTCGGCCATGGTGAAGCCGCCGGGCAGGACCGGGGTGTAGCCGCAGGGCACCTCGGGCCGGAACATCCAGGGCAGCCAGTGATCCACGGCCAGCCAGGGCGGCAGGCCAAGGTCCATGGAGCAGTCGCCCAGCCGCCAGCCGCGCTCGGTGGCGAGCAGTTCCCAGGCCTTCCAGCCCAGGGCGCCCGACAGGCCGAGCACGCCCAGTTCGCCGGCGAGCCGCGCTCCCCGAACGTCTTTCAGAAAGAGCTCCAGCAGCGCGACGACGGCCAGGCCCAGCACGATCAGCCGCACCTGGATGCACAGCACGCAGGGCGGCTCGCCGAGCACGTGCTGGTAGTAGAGCGCGACGGCTTCCATGGCCAGTGCCAGCGCCAGCAGCAGTGCCCAGCCCACCGCGCTTCCCGCCAGCCAGCGAAAGAACCCCATCTATCCTCCTCCTCGTTCAGCGCGTTCG
>JALVEM010000520.1 GCA_027030825.1 Thiohalobacter sp. | reverse complement strand
GCCCCGGCTCGGGCGACTGCCCCGGCGCCGTCATCCGGCACACAGCCGACGAGCGGGTCAGGGCGCAAGGATGCGGCAGGTCCGGAAACGCTGCCGGGCGACGCCTCGCTGCGCCTGTGGGTGCTGGGCGCCTCGCTGGGTGGTCCGCAGGCGGTCAAGCGCTTCCTGGCCGCGCTGCCCGCCGACGTTCCGGCGGCCTTTCTGCTGGCCCAGCACATCGGGGCCGCCTTCGTGCCCCTGCTCGCCGAACAGCTGCAGCGGGCCACACCGCTGGACGTCCGCGTGGCAGGCAACGGCGACGTGCTGCAGGCCGGGCGGGTGCTGGTGGTCCCCGTCGAGCATCGTCTGCGTCTGGGGACACACGGGCGGATCCGGCTGACCGACGAATCCATCCCGGGCAGCTACCGACCCAGCATCGACGACGTGATGCGCGAGGCCGCCGAGGCCCTGCCCGGCCGGGCCCATGCCATCGTCTTCAGCGGCATGGGCGAGGACGGGGCGCTCGGGGTCAGGCGCATCCACGAGCTCGGAGGTACAGTATTTGCACAGAATGCCGACAGTAGTGTCATCAGCAGCATGCCCGACGCCGCGCGCCGGGAAGGCGTCGTGAGTTTCAGCGGCGATCCGGAGGCGCTGGCCGAACGGGTGGTCGCGATGACCGAGCGCGAAACCCTGGCGCCGGCGTGACCCGGAGCGAACACGAGGACAAGGAGGAAGAGAGATGCTGGCGGGAATGATGGAAAGACTGCGGGTGCTGGAGATCCCGCTGGAAGAGGGCACGCGCCTGATGGTGCCGAACGTCGCCGTGGCCGAAGTGATTCCCGCCCAGCCGGCCGAGGCGGTTCCGCTCGGTCCGCCCTGGCTCGAAGGCATGCTCGAGTGGCGCGGGCATCGCATCCCGCTCGTGCGACTGGAAAAGCTGCTCGGCCTGCCGGTGGACGAGACCGCCCGTGCCCGCCGCATCGCCATCTTCAACCGCTCCCGCAAGGACGGTCGTCCCCCGTTCTATGCCGTGCGGCTGCAGGGTATTCCGAGGCTGGCCAAGGTGACCGAGGACCAGGTCCGGGACGTGGCCGGCGAGGAAGACGATACCGGCTTCATGCACTTCGGTGTCGAAGTCGATGGCGAGCGTTTCGTCATTCCCGATCTGGTGGTGATCGAGGCGACGATCGAGACCGGCATGAAACAGGCCGGTCTCTGCGAAGACCACTGACTCCTGCTCAGGTGCGCCAGTCGCCCCAGAGCGTCTGAAACGCCGCCAGCGCCGCCAGCGCGGCGGTTTCGGTTCGCAGGATGCGAGGTCCCAGTCGCAGGCCCTCGAAGCCCGACGCTCGTGCGGCCACCCTTTCCTCTTCCGTGAAACCGCCTTCCGGGCCGGCAGCCAGCAGAACCGGCCCGCCGTCTGCCTGCAGCCGGTCGGGAGTGCGGGCCTCGCGGGGATCCAGGATCAGCCGCAGGCCGGACGGATGCGCGGCCAGGGCCTCGGCAAAACCGCACGGAGGCAACAATTCGGGCAGGCGCGTGCGCCCCGACTGTTCCGCGGCGTGCACGAGGATCCCTTGCCAGTGGCGCATGCGTTTCTCGAGGCGCTCGCCCGAGAGCCGCACCTG
>JALVEM010000519.1 GCA_027030825.1 Thiohalobacter sp. | reverse complement strand
ACCCGCATCAACGAGGACTACAACAAGTGGTTCTTCACCATCATGGACTTCAAGAAGGCCACCGAGCTGTTCCGCGACCCGGACTTCGATGGCGAGCCGGCCGTAATCTACGAGCCCGGCCCCAAGGACGATCCGGTTCCGCCCGATCCCGAGTCCGGGAAAGAGGATGAGGCCGATGGCGCTGAGGAAGAGCAGGGCGCCTGCAAGGTTCGCGTCAGTGGCGTGCCCGCCAGGATTATCAATGAGCGCATCGAGTACATCGGCCCCGACGGCAAGCTCGTCACCGAATCCTACAAGGATTTCAGCCGCAAGCAGATCCGCACTGAATACGCCTCACTGGATGATTTTCTGCAACGCTGGAACAGCGAAAAGAAAAAGCAGGCCATTCTCGACGAGCTGGAAGAGCACGGCATCGTGTTGGATAATCTCGCCGCCGAGGTGGGGCGGGACTATGGCGATTTCGATCTCATCGCCCACATCGCCTACGACCAGCCGCCGCTCACCCGCCGCGAGCGGGCCAACAAGGTCAGAAAACGCAACTACTTCACCCAATACGGCGACAAGGCCCGCGCCGTGCTCGAAGCCCTGCTGGACAAATACGCCGACGAAGGCATTCGCAGCCTGGAGACCCCCAGAGTGCTCAAGCTCAAGCCCTTCGACCGCATCGGCACCCCCGTGGAGATCATCAACCAGGTCTTCGGCGGCAAGGCCAACTATGAACAGGCCGTGCAGGAACTGGAACAGGAACTCTTCAGGCCGGACGACACAGCCTGAACATCAAACCACAAGGTAATCAATGAGTAATGTCAGCGGTATCATCAAATCCATCCAGGACATCATGCGCAAGGATGTCGGCGTCGACGGCGACGCCCAGCGCATCAGCCAGCTCGTCTGGATGTTCTTCCTCAAGATCTTCGACGACCGCGAGGCCGAGCTGGAGCTGATCGAGGACGACTACCAGTCGCCCCTGCCCGAACACCTGCGCTGGCGCAACTGGGCCGCCGACCCCGAGGGCATGACCGGCGACGCCCTGGCCGACTTCGTCAACAACCAGCTCTTCCCCACCCTCAAGGAAAAGCTGCCCACCCACGGCCCCGCCGGCCGGCGCGCCCAGGTGGTGCGCGGCGTCTTCGAGGACGCCTACAACTACATGAAGTCCGGCACCCTCATGCGCCAGGTGATCAACAAGATCAACGAAATCGACTTCAACAACACCGAAGACCGCCACACCTTCGGCGCCATCTACGAACAGATCCTCAAGGACCTGCAGAGCGCTGGCAACGCCGGCGAGTTCTACACCCCGCGCGCCGTCACCCGTTTCATCGTCAACCGGGTGGACCCGAAGCTGGAAGAAAAGGTCTTCGACCCCGCCTGCGGTACCGGCGGCTTCCTCGCCTGCGCCATCGAACACAAGCGCGAGCGCTACGTCAAAACCCGCCAGGATGAGGAAACCCTGCAGAACACCATTTTCGGCGTGGAGAAGAAGGCCCTGCCCCACATGCTGGCCACCACCAACATGATCCTCCACGGTATCGACGTGCCCACCCACATCCGCCACGACAACACCCTCACCCGCCCCTACAAGGACTACGGGCCCAAGGACCGGGTCGAGG
>JALVEM010000518.1 GCA_027030825.1 Thiohalobacter sp. | reverse complement strand
TCGAGGTGCTGGAGTCCGGCGGCGCCGTGGTGCAGGAGACCCGCCTCTACGACGCGGCCCGGGACGAGACGCGCTCCATGCGCACCAAGGAAGAGGCCAACGACTACCGCTATTTCCCCGATCCCGACCTGCTGCCCGTGGAACTCGACGAGGCCTTCATCGAGGAGGTGCGCAGCACCCTGCCGGAGCTGCCGGACGACAAGAGGCAGCGCTTCATCGAGGAATACGGACTGCCGGCCTACGATGCCGGCGTGCTGACCGCCACCCGCGAGATGGCCGATTTCTACGAGGCGGTGGCGCGGGTCTGCGGCGAACCCAAGCTGGCCGCCAACTGGGTGATGGGCGATTTCTCCGCCATGCTCAACAAGGAGAACATCGAGGTGAATGATGCGCCCGTCACCGCCGAGGCGCTCGGCCAGCTGCTCAACCGCATCCGCGACAACACCATCTCCGGCAAGATCGCCAAGGACGTGTTCGAGGCCATGTGGGCGGGAGAGGGCAGCGCCGACGAGATCATCGAGACCCGGGGGCTCAGGCAGATCACCGACACTGCGGCCATCGAGGCCATGATCCGCGAGGTCATCGCCGCCAATCCGAAGCAGGTGGAGCAGTACCGTGCCGGCAAGGAAAAGCTGCTCGGCTTCTTCGTCGGCCAGGTCATGAAGGCCTCGAAGGGCAAGGCCAACCCCGCCGAAGTGAACAAGCTGCTGAAGAAGCTGCTGAGCGAGGGGTAACAGCCTCGCTCGGATCCAAGACCCATCAGGGTATATTGCAGACCGTGCGGCTCGACTCTTTCGGCGTCCCCGATTCGGGACGCAGAGGACGCAAAGGCGCAGAGAACGCAGAGGGATCGGTTCCTGTACTCAGCCTCGCCCCGCAGCTGCGATATCCATGATGGATGATTCAGCGCGGGCACGGCGTCGATCCGGAATCCACACCATCGTTTATTCCGGAAAGCGCGCAGCGCTTGTCCGGGATCCAGGAAGTTTTTTCAGTCCATGTATCCTGGACCGGCGTGGTTTCTGGATTCCGGGTCTCGCTCCGCTCGCCCGGAATGACTCCACTCTCCCGTCGTTCCGGACGGCGCGCAGCGCCGATCCGGAATCCAGGAAAAGCATCAGCCGCGGCGGCAGGGACCAGCGGGGTTTCTGGATTCCGGGTCTCGCTTCGCTCGCCCGGAATGACCTCATTCTTTCGTCATCCCGAAAGCCCGCGTGTTACACCCCTCAGTCATCCCGGAAGCCCGCAAAGCGGGCTATCCGGGATCCAGGAAAAGCATTAACCGGGGTGGCAGGGGGCAGCGTGGCTTCCGGATTCCGGCTCGCGCCCCCCGGCTCAAGGCCAGGGTCGCTTGGCCGGAATGACGGAAAGGAAGAACCCGCTTTCCCGATCGGCCGGGAAAGCGCCTATGGGGGCGCAAGCAAATGTTACCCCTCTGCGTTCTCTGCGTCATGGATCAGAGACCCCGGAAAGAACCGCCTTTCCGTGTGTTTCGTGGCTATCTTCCTGCCCTGGCCATTCTTCCGGCCTCAAGCTTCCGGCTACCGAATCCTGTATCCTTTAATCCGAATATCGTGGAACATCCGCTGCATTCGAATCATGTCCACTTCCCGTGACCGCGACGTGCTGCACCGCTTCGTGTTCGAGGACACGAACGTGCGCGGAGAGCTGGTGCACCTGGACGCTACCTGGAAGGCGGTGCTCGAGCGGCGGGTCTATCCGCCGCCGGTCCGTGAACTGCTGGGCCAGGCCATGGCGGCCGTGGTGCTGCTTTCCACCACCATCAAGTATCAGGGTTCCGTGACCCTGCAATTGCGTGGCAAGGGGCCGGTCACCCTGCTCGTGGTTCAGGCGCGTCCGGATCGCCACGTGCGTGGCATCGCCCACTGGCGTGACCCTGTCCCGCAGGGTGCCCTGGGAGAACTGGTGGGTGACGCGCAACTGGCCATCACCATCGATCCGGGAGAGGGAAGGGATCGCTATCAGGGCATCGTCGAAACCGGCGACGCTCCCGATCTGGCCCGTGCCCTGGATGGCTATTTCGAGCGCTCCGAGCAGCTCGCCACCCGCCTGTGGCTGGCAGCCGACGATTCACGTGCCGCCGGCATGCTGCTCCAGCAATTGCCCGGCGAGACGCGCGATGCGGATGCCTGGAATCGCATCGTGCATCTGGGAGAGACCCTCACGACGGGCGAGCTGTTGAATCTGACCGATCGCGAGCTGCTGCATCGGCTCTTCCACGAGGAAATGGTGCGCCTGTTCGAGGCCGAGCCGGTCAGCTTCCGTTGTGACTGCTCGCGGGAACGGACCGATGCCCTGTTGCGTGGACTGGGCATCGACGAGGTGCGCGATATCCTCGCCGAACAGGGCCGTGTGCACATCGAGTGCGAGTTCTGTGGCCATGCCTACGACTACGATGCCGTGGACGTGGAACAGCTGTTCGCTGCCGAGGGGCAGCCGCAGGTGCCGAGGACGACACATTAGCCGGGGAAATCCGGAATTCGACAGCCACGGAAAACACGGAAAGGCGCTTCTTTCCGGGGTCTCTGATGCATGACGCAGAGGGGTAACATTTGCTTGCGCCCCCACAGACGCTTTCCTGGCCGATCGGGCAAGCGGGTTCTTCCTTTCCTTCATTCCGGCCAGGCGATCCCGGCCTTGAGCCGGGGGGCGCGAGCCGGAATCCGGAAGCCACGCTGCCCCCTGCCACCCCGGTTAATGCTTTTCCTGGATCCCGGATAGCCCGCTTTGCGGGCTTCCGGGATGACCGAGGGGGTGTAACACGCGGGCTTCCGGGGTGACGGAAGAGTGAAGTCATTCCGGGCGAGCGGAGCGAGACCCGGAATCCAGAAACAACGCCAGTCCATGATACATGGACTGAAAAAACCTTCCCGGATTCGGGATAAGTGTTGCGCGCTTTCCGGAATGGCCCGGGATGGCATCTGCATGGGCTTACGTAATACTCCGATACCGTTATCCACTCGACGGGATCGGCCACCTTTTCGATGTCTGGCTTGTCCTCGCGTCCGCGCGTCTGGCCGGGACGACACATGAACAATCATTCTCTCCGCGTTCTCTGTGTCTCGGCGTCCTCTGCGTTCCGTATCCGGGAGGCCAAGGTCGAGTCGACCGTCTCTTCTTCCCAGGCCGGATCGAATACGGACAGGATGCGTTCCCGGGCCTCGGTGGCGATTTCGTCCCTGCTGCGCCCTCGCGTTTCGATCGGATCGAAGAACGTCAGTCTTGCCTGGATGTATCGGCGGCGGGTGATGCGCCATACGCTCTCCAGAAAGCTCGCTCCATCGACGAAGGGCACCAGGGGATCGGGGTGGCCCTGGTGCAGGTACTGGATCGCGACCGGCTGGACCGGCACGGCGCAGTCGATCGCCGCCTGCACGAGACGGGGATGGAAGCGGCGCACGCTGCGGCCGGGCGAGGTGCCGGCCTCGGGAAACAGCACGACGGAGTGGCCGGTACACAGGCAGTCACGTACGGTGCCGATGGCCGCCTCGCTGGCCCCGGGACGGCCCCGCTCGATGAACAGCGTCCCCGTACGGGCGGCCAGGAATCCGATCACCGGCCAGTGCCGGATCTCCGCCTTCGAGAGAAACGAGGCCTCGACCCGGCTGCCGATCACCGGGATGTCCAGCCAGGAGACGTGATTGGCGACGAATAGCACGGGGGCCGGTGCCGGCGCCCCCCGGACCTCGCAGCGCACGCCGAACAGGGCCGCTGCAGTGGCCAGCCAGAGGCGAATGATTCGGGATCCGGTCCGGTGCAGATGCGGCGGGCCGAAGGGGAGCAGCACCAGCAGCAGCAACAGGCCCGCGAGCAGGAGGATCGGTCCCCCGATGAAGACGATCAGACGACGCATGCCGAGTCCGTGTGATGGGCGGTCGCGGGGAGACTACCATGTGCGCGGCAGCGGATGAAAAGCGAGGGGATCAGCCGAGATCCGCGAGTTCCCGATCCAGCAGTTCGGGATCGCCACTGTTGAGCTCCACGAGGCGTCGAAGATGGGTGATGCTGTCCACGTCGATGTCGCGACAGGCCAGGCCGAGCCGCTCTTCATCGCATCGGATCACGGCGACCTCCATGCGGATGTGACCCGATTCGTCCAGAGGGATCTCGAGCACGAGGTGCTCGCCCGGGGCGATGTCGTGCCGTTCGGGCAGTGATACGAGTGCCCCCTTCAGGGACAGATCGTGAACCCGGCAGGCCAGGGTTCGCGATCCGTCGAGAAGGCGGGCTTGCGCCGGAAAGGCGACCCGGGTGAAACGGCGCTCCTTTTCCCGCGGATTCGCCGGCCTCGTTGCGCGATCCAGAAAGAACTGGAGTTCCAGACCGCCGATGCGCACGTGGTCGCCGTCTGCGAGCTTCACCGACCGATCACCGATCGGCTCGCCGTTGAGCTCCGGGCTCTGTTCGCCTTCGAGCGGCGACAGGTAATAGCCGTCGCGTCTGCGGGCCACCAGCGCCGTCTGTCGGCCGGTCTTGCCGATGCGTGTCATGGCACGGTCCAGTCGAATGGTGCGGCCCACGTGCGAGCCGCTGAGAAACTGCAGGTAGCCCTCCACGGGACGAGGGGCGTGCAGGGGGGTGACGGTTGCCGCCGGCGCGGCGGATGGCTTCTCTGCCTCCGTTTCCGCACTGTAGTGCAGACTGTGCTTGCCCACGCGAACGACGTCGCCTTCCCGCAAGGGCACGGGGTCGGAGATCCGTTCCCCGTTCACGAACACGGGCGCCTCGGAATCGAGCGGTTCGATTCGCCAGTCGTCGTCCTGTCCGGTGAGCCGGGCATGCCTTTCCTCCACGGCGAGCGAGTCGATGTGAATCTCGCAGTCCGGATGGCGGCCGATGGTCATCCGGTCGCCGACCAGCGGAATCAGCCGGAGAGGGTGGTCGCGGAAATGCAGGGTCAGACGTGCCATGCGTGCTCTGTCGCCTCTGTGGAGCCTGTTATGCTTCATTTTCCGTGTCACGAACCGCACGGGTCTGGTGCACTCGCCAAGCCGTTTCGGTCCGTTTCATTGAACTCTACTCGGCATCCGGTACGGAAAGTTGAGGTTTCAACCCGCGGACCGACCGTTTTCTGCCGAATGGATCACGGCGTATAGTTGACGCTTTCCCTGTCTGTCGACGCCCTCGCGTCCTGGAGGCATGCAATGCAGGATCATGATGCCATCGTGGAGCAGGTGGCGGCCCTGTTCGATCGGCTCGCCGACGTGCACGACGGCGCGGCGACCCGGTTTCATCCCTTCGCGGCCGATCGCCTGGTCGACTGGATGAGGTTGCGGCCGGGCATGCGGGTGCTGGATGCGGGTACGGGTACCGGCGCGGTGGCGGTCGCCGCCGCCCAGCGGATCCGGCCGGAGGGCCGTGTCCAGGCCATCGATCTCTCCGAGCGGATGCTGGATGTGGCCCACGCCAACCTGCGCCGCATGGCGCTGGACAATGTCGATCTCTATCCCATGGACCTGCGTCGTCCCGAGTTTCGTTCCGATTATTTCGACGTGATTCTCAGCGGTTTCGCTCTGCCTTTCGTACCGGACATGGGCGGGGCACTGCGTGCCTGGCAGCGGATCCTGAAGCCGGGCGGACGGGTGGCCTTCACGGTGCTGGCGCGCGGGGCCTTCGAGCCCCTGCTCGGCCTGCTCGTCGAGGACCTGGAGACCTTCGGGTTCGAATTTCCCGACCGCGACGTGCCCTTTGCCTGGTTTCGCCTGCAGGACGCCAACGCCTGCCGTGCGCTGCTGGCCGAGGCGGGCTACGAGGACATCGAGGTGGAGACGACCCAGGTCGGTCATCACATCGAGAAGTCGCTGGACTGGTGGGAGCTCATCGAGCGCACGCCGCTGATCGGCTATGTGGACGCGCTGCAGGGCGATACCAGATAAGGTCTTCGAGGCCCGGCACATGGAACGCGCGGGGGCACTGTTCCGGAAGGGCGAACTCTGGCTGGACATTCCCGTGCACATGGCAAGAGGTGTGTTGCCGGCAACGGGTTGAGAGGACGGGGGCGGCCGATCAGTTTTCCGAGGCGTCCTTGTGGTTCCGTGCACGCTTGAGCCTGGGGGCGATGCGGGCGGTTCTGACGGCGTTGCCCTTCACCTGCACCACCTCGATGGGATAGTCGTTGATGAGCAGGCTGGTGCCGGGTTCCGGGATGGTTTCGAGATGCTCCAGGATCAGGCCGTTGAGCGTGCGTGGACCGTCCGTGGGCAGCTGGATCCTGAGCGAGCGATTGATCTCCCGGATGGAGAGGCTGCCGTCCACCAGCCAGCTGCCGTCCTCCTGAGGCACGATGTCCTTGTGCAGGGCATAGGGATCGGTGGTGAATTCCCCGACCACTTCCTCCAGGATGTCCTCCAGCGTCACCATGCCCAGGATATCCCCGTATTCGTCCACCACCAGTGCGGTGCGTCGCCCAGCACGCTGGAAATTGAGCAGCTGGGTGAGGAGGCTGGTGCCTTCGGGCACGAAGTAGGGTTCGCGCGCCAGCTCGCGGATCCTTTCGGTGGTGAGCTCGTCCTCCTGCAGCAGGGGCAGGATCTGGCGCGTGTGGAGGATCCCCACGACATTGTCGATCCGTTCTTCGAATACCGGCAGCCGGGTGTACGGTGTCCGTGCCAGCAGGTTGCGGATCTCGTCCAGGTCATCGGCGAGATCCACGCCCACGATTTCGTTACGGGGCACCATCACGTCCTCGACCCGAATCTCCTCGAGATCGAGCAGGTTCACCAGCATGGCCTGGTGGCTCTCGGGAATCATGGCGCCCGCTTCCATCATCAGGGTGCGCAGCTCCTCCCTGGAC
>JALVEM010000517.1 GCA_027030825.1 Thiohalobacter sp. | reverse complement strand
ATTCAGGAAGGCCCGAAGGGTCCCCAGGCGATGAACGTGGAAGTGATCTGAATGAAGTGAGCCCGCCTTGCGGGCACGCATCGGACAGTGAAGGAAAGGCCCGCCAATGGCGGGCCTTTTCCGTTGATGGAGAGGACCCCGTCAGGGGCGGGAAAGCAGGCGGATGTAACTGACCAGCGCCTCGGCGTCCTCGCGACTCAGGATCCCCTTCCAGGCCGGCATGAATCCCTTGCCTTCCAGGATGCTGTGCACCATGGCCTCGTTGTCGAGGCGGTCGGTCTCGTTGGGGTTGGTGTGATCCATGGGATGGAGACCGATCAGCCGGGTCATGACGCCATGGCCGTCGCCTTCCTCTCCGTGACACACGGCGCAGTACTTCCGATACAGCTGCATGCCCCGCTCGGGGTCGCCCATGAGATCGTGCTTCTTCTTGCTCAGAAAGCGCAGATAGGCGATCAGGGCATCGACCTGTTCGTCCGTGAAGATGCCCTTCCATTCCGGCATCTTGTCACTGATGATGTTGTGGCGTGTGCGCCCTGTGATGAACTGGCGTCCCTCGCCGGTGATGATCTTCCTCAGGACGGTGTCGCTGCGCGAACGCACGGTGGTGGTGAGATCCGCGGGCACGATGCCGAGGGCCTTCGCCAGCGGTCCGTCCCCCTTGCCGTCGGGACCGTGGCACAGCTGGCAATAGGAGGTGAACAGGCGCCGCCCCTCGAAAGCCGGCGGAATCTCGCTGGCCTCGGCCGCCAGAGCGAACAGCATCAACAGCAGGCCGGGAAGAAATCGTGATGCTTGCATGGCTTCCCTCCTTGCGCAGGATTTCCCGATCGAGGGCCGATCGCCGACGACTGCAGGTGGACGGGCCGGCCGTCAGGCGCGGCCCGCATTGGCATCGGTCGGCGAATGATAATATTCGCTCTCGCGCGCCAGCTCGTCCACCAGCCGATGCAACTCGGCCATGCGCTGCTCGGCGGTGCTGATCGGCGCACATTCCTCGCAGCGCGGATCGCCGCAGGGCTGGCGCGAATACAGCCAGTACTGGATGGCGCCGGCCAGCAGACCGTCGGCGATGTCCCACAGGCTCGCCTCGCGATCGGCCTCTGCCAGGCGGTTGCCCAGTTCCACCGCCTCGGCCGCTGCCGCGTCGTATGCGTTCATTTCCTGTTCCATCTCGGCTCCCCGATTCTGTCCATGCCTCTATTCTAACCCGTATATTGACCAGGGCAGAGAAGAGCGCAGCGGCATGGATTTACGTGGTTTCCGGATTCCGGGTCTCGCTTCGCTCGCCCGGAATGACTCCACTCTCCCGTCATCCCGGAAGCCCGCGCAGCGGGCTATCCGGGATCCAGGAGAAGCATCGGCCATGGTGGTATGGTTGTACGTGGTTTCTGGATTCCGGGTCTCGCCTTCGGCTTGCCCGGAATGACGGAGAAGAAAAACCGCTCGCCCGGAATGACGGAAGGAAGAGACCGCTCGCCCGGAATGACGGAAGGAAGAGACCGCTCGCCCGGAATGACAGAAGGGAAGAACCGCCCGCTGGATGGATGGCCACGGAAATACACGGAAAAACACGGAATGGCCATCATTCGTCGAACCTCGAGAGAGGTGCGTGCCTCCAGC
>JALVEM010000516.1 GCA_027030825.1 Thiohalobacter sp. | reverse complement strand
GAGGATCGGTAGGATGCGACTGCTGGCCATCGAGACGGCCACCGAGGCCTGCAGCGCGGCGCTCTGGGTGGAGGGCGAGATCCGCGAGCGGCTGGAGACGGCGCCGCGTCGGCATGCGCAGCGCATCTTCGCGATGATCGAGTCGCTGCTGGCCGAGGCCGGGCTGGGGCTGCCGTCGCTCGATGCCGTCGCCTTCGGCCGCGGGCCGGGCAGCTTCACCGGGGTGCGGATCGCCGCCGGCGTCATCCAAGGGCTCGCCCTGGGCGCCGATCTGCCCGTGGTGCCGGTCTCCACGCTCCTGGCGCTGGGGCAGGCCGCGCTCAAGGGACGGGCACCCCGACCGGTCCTCGCCGCGCTCGATGCCCGCATGGGCGAGGTCTATTTCCTGGCCTGCCGGCCCGATGCCGAAGGGCTGCTGGAACCGGCCGGCGAGGAACGGGTGGCGCCGCCCTCGAAGATTCCGGTGGTATCCGGCGGCCCCTGGCTGGGAGCGGGCAGCGGCTGGGCGGCCTGGCCCGAAGCCCTGCGGGCGCGTGTCCAGGGCGAGATCGAACTGGCCGAAGACTGTCTGCCGACCGCAGCCGCCGTCGCCCGGCTGGCGGCGCGCGACTACAGGCGTGGTCTCGCGGTCTCTCCGGAAGCCGCGGTGCCCGTCTATCTCAGGGACCAGGTGGCCGACGAACGGGCGCGCGTCGATGGATGAGCAGGACGTCTATGCCGAGGTACTGGCCGTGGTCGAGGCCAACCCCCACTCGGCGGCGGCCCTGGTCTTCTATGCGCTCATGAAGACCCTCTCCAGCGATCAGGGCCACCTGTTCCTGCTCGACAAGCTGCGCGATCTCGAGCCGCTGCAGCGGCGCACCGCCTACCAGCTGATGGAACTCATGGCGCGTGGCTGCAACGAGGGTGCGGAGTGGCAGGCCACCCTGGAGCGCATCGAGGCGATCCTGCGCTCGGTACCGCCCTGAGTAACGATAAAAGGAATGGCCACGGAATCCACTGAATCCACGGAAAGCGGATTTCAGCCACGAAATCCACGAAACCCACGAAAGGGTGTGATGGCCACAAGCGCACGGAAAAGAAGTGAGGGGTGAGGAGTGAGGGGTGAGGAGTGAGGGGTGCTTCCGTCACTTCGGGCGAGCGGTCACGACTCCTGTCGTCCCGGAACCGCGCATGGCGCGGTATCCGGAACCTCGACGACGAAGCCGCTGTTTCACGCTGCATCGGCCACCTTTGCGAGGTCCCGGCTCTCGCTTCGCTTCGGCCGGGACGACGGCTGTTATTGCTTACTCTCCCGTCATTCCGGGCGAGCGACCCCGGCCTTGAGCCGGGGGAGCGAGACCCGGAATCCAGAAACCATTCTGATTCTTGCGACCGTGGTCTGAATCTCTCCTGGATTCCGGATCGGTGCTGCGCACCGTCCGGAATGACTCAGAGGTGGGTCATTCCGGGCGAGCGAGCGAAGTGAGCGAGACCCGGAATCCAGAAATCACGCTGATTCATGCCGCGGTGGCGTGTATTTTTTCTGGATCCCGGATAGCCCGCTGCGCGGGCTTCCGGGATGACTGAGGGTGGGAGTGCGCGGGCTTTCGGGATGACTGAGGCTGGGAGTGCGCGGGCTTCCGGGAT
>JALVEM010000515.1 GCA_027030825.1 Thiohalobacter sp. | reverse complement strand
ATCCGGCCGCTCGCCTGCGCGCGCCGCCTGGAAGAGACCATAGACCGAGGGGCCCTGCGCATCGGGATCGCGCCCGAACCAGGCCGTGAGCGAACCATGCGGGTCGAGATCCACCATCAGCACGCGCCGTCCGCGGCCGACCAGCTCGCCGGCCAGGGTGGAGACCGTCGTGGTCTTGCCTACGCCGCCCTTCTGGTTGGCCACGGCCCAGACCCTGCTTCGCTGCCGCTGCAATGTCGCCGTTCCGCGCACCGAGTCTCCCGTCCACGAAATCATGAAAGCGAACGTCCGGTTTTCGACGCTCTGCATGTCTGCGGAGAGTAATGCAGAAGACATGCCACGAAGTGGCTTGACCGGGCTACCGGATGGCCTGGCGCAGCGCGGGGGCGATCTCGGGCAGCGGCAGCACCTGGTCGGCGAGCCCGGCCCGCACGATGGCGCCCGGCATCCCGAAGATGGTGCTGGTGGCCTCGTCCTGGGCCCACACGGTGGCGCCCTTCTCCTTGAGCAGGCGCGCGCCCTCCCTGCCGTCGGCGCCCATGCCGGTCATCACCAGCGCCAGCACCTCGCCGACGCCGGCACGCGCGAGCGAGGCGAAGGTCACGTCCACGCTCGGCCGGTAGATGAGGGAGGGATCCCCCTCGATGACGCGCAATTCGAGCCCCGTCCCCCGGTTCTCGACGAGCATCTGCCTGCCACCGGGCGCCAGATAGGCATGCCCGGCCTCGAGGCGGTCTCCGGTCCTCGCCTCGGTGACCCGGACGGAGCCGAGCCGATCCAACCGCTCGGCGAAGTCGGGCGTGAAGGCTGCAGGCATGTGCTGCACGATGAGGATGGGCACAGGGAACCCTCCGGGCAGGCCCGAGAGCACCTGCTGCAGTGCCACCGGCCCGCCGGTGGAACAGCCGATGGCGAGCACGCGATATTGGCGCGGTGACAGACGCACCCGCGTGGGCGGCGATGCTCCGACCGGCTCCTCGTCGGCGCGCCGTGGTGTCGTTGCGCCCGGGTGCGGCCTTCGGGCGCCGTGACGCGCGATCTGAATCACCTTCTCCCGCAGCCGGCGGCCGGCCTCGTCCCGGTCGCGGGCGAAGGCCTCGATGTTCTTGGGCAGGAAGTCCACAGCACCCGCCTCGAGCGCCTCGAAGGTGGCGCGAGCACCCTCCCGCGTGAGCGACGAGACCATCAGAACCGGCGTGGGCCGCTGCTGCATGATCCGACGAACCGCCGTGATGCCGTCCATCACGGGCATCTCGACATCCATCGTCACCACATCGGGTTGCAGCCGGACGACCTGTTCGACGGCCTCCCGGCCGTCCCCGGCCATGCCGACCACTTCGAGCTCGGTCCCGTCGTCGAGTATCTCCGCCAGACGCTTGCGGAAGAAGGCGGAATCGTCGACGACCAGTACCCGCCGGGGCGCCATGTCAGAAGCGGTGGGTGTGTTTCTTGACGAGGCTGGGAACATCCAGGATCAGGGCGATGCGCCCGTTGCCGGTGATGGTGGCGCCGGCGAATCCGGGCATGCCGTGCAGCAGCGCGCCCAGGGGCTTGATCACGACTTCCTCGCGACCGATCAGGTCGTCGACCACGAAACCGACGCGACGGCTGCCGACGTGCACGAGCACCACATGGCCCGTGCCCCGCTCCTCCTCGGTCAGCGGCCTGAAGGGGGCCAGCCACTCGCGCAGATAGAAGAGCGGCACGGCCTTGTCGCGCACCCGGACCACCAGCTGCCCGTCGACCACGTTGGTCTGGTCGAGATGCATGTCGAAGATCTCGATCACGCTGGAGAGCGGCAGCGCGAAGGTGTTGCCGCCCACGACGACCATGAGGGTGGGCATGATGGCGAGCGTGAGCGGCACCCGGATGCTGAGCCGCGAACCCTCGCCGGGCGTGGAATCGATCTCCACGCTGCCGTTGAGCTGCGCGATCCGGGTCTTGACCACGTCCATGCCCACGCCGCGGCCGGACACGTCGGAGATCTCCTCCTTGGTCGAGAAGCCGGGCATGAAGATCAGATTGTAGGCCTCGCGGTCGTCGAGGCGCGCCGCCGCCTCCTCGTCCATGAGCCCCTTCTCGACGGCCTTCCTCCGCAACAGGTCGGCATCCATGCCACGCCCGTCGTCGGTGATCGATAGCAGGATGTGGTCACCCTCCTGTTCCGCGGCGAGCACCACCCGGCCGGTGCGCGGCTTGCCGGCCGCCTCGCGTTCCTCGGGCGGCTCGATGCCGTGATCGACCGCGTTGCGCACCAGATGGACGAGCGGGTCGGCCAGCGCCTCGACGAGGTTCTTGTCGAGGTCGGTCTCCTCGCCGACGAGTTCGAGCGTGACCTCCTTGTTCAGGCTGCGCGCGAGATCTCGGACGACACGGGGAAAACGGCCGAAGACCTTCTTGATCGGCTGCATGCGGGTCTTCATGACCGCCGTCTGCAGATCCGCCGTCACCACGTCGAGATTGGAGACGGCCTTGGCGACCTCCTCGTTGGCGAGATCGGCGCGCAGCGTGGTGAGGCGATTGCGCACCAGCACCAGCTCGCCGACCAGGTTCATGATGTCGTCGAGCCGCTTCGTGTCCACCCGGACAGTGACTTCACCGGCAGGGGCCGCCTTGCCGCCTCCCCTGGCCCTGTCCTGTCCGCCCGCGGCCTTGCGCGGCGCCTCTTCCCGGCTCGGCTTGTCCTGGGCAGCGGCCGGTGCCGCAACTTCGTCCTTCTTCGCGGCCGGTGCCTGTTCGGCAGTCGCCGCACCGGCCTGCGGCGCGCCGACCGCCGTCTCGGCGGGCGCCGCCCTGGGCGGGCTCGGCGGCGCGCCCTTGCCGTAGAGTTCGTCGAGGAGCGCCTCGAACTCCTCGTCCGTGATCTCCTCGCTCCCGCCGCCTTCCGATGCCGCGCTTCCTTCGGACGAGGCCGTGGCCGCGGTGGAGGCAGCCGAGGCTCCGGGGGCGCCCGTGCCGTGCAGCTGATCGAGCAGCGCCTCGAACTCCTCGTCGGTGATCTCGTCACCGCCCACCGGGGCGTCCGAACCCTTCCCGGATTCGTCACCGGCCGACGCCGGTGGCGTATCCGCCGACGCCTCTTCCGCCTCGGCCGCCGACTCCGGTTCTGCCTCGACCGCATCGCCCGGCGATGCCTCCGCACCAGCCGGTTCGGCGAACCGGGCCAGCTGCTCGAGCAGCGCCGGATCGCAGGGATCGGGCATCTCGCCCGCGCGAATCTGCTCGAACATGGCCATGACCACGTCCAGGGCGCGCAGGACGGCGTCCATCAGGGTGGCATCGGCGACGCGCTCGCCGTTTCGCAGCACGTTGAAGACGTCCTCGGACCGGTGGCAGACATCGACCAGATTGTCGAGCCCCAGGAAGCTGGCGCCGCCCTTGATGGTATGGAAGTTCCGGAACACGGCATTGAGCAGGTCCGGATCCTCCGGCGACTGCTCGAGTTCGACCAGCTGCTCGTTGAGCTGCTCGAGAAGCTCGCCGGCCTCCACCAGAAAGTCCTGCAGGATGTCGTCGTTCGGATCGAGACTCATGGGTGCGTCACCTGTCGTTGCCGTGGCCTTCCCGGATGGTTCAGAAACCCAGGCTCGAGAGGAGCTCGTCCACGTCGTCCTGACTGCTGACCACCTCCCCGGTGTCCAGTCCCTTGTCGACGCCGGCGATATGAGGCCCGTGTCCCTTGCCGTCGGACTTCTCTCTGTCCGCCCTGTCACCGTCGGCCCGATACTGGCGGCCGGAGAGCCGCACGAGCTCGACGAGATTCTCCTCGACGTCCTGGACCAGGGTGATGACCCGACGAATGATCTGGCCGGTGAGATCCTGGTAGTCCTGGGCCATCATGACCTCGGAGAGCTTCTCGTACAGCACGGAGGCCTGGTTCTCGGTACGTTCGAGAAAGCGGTCGAGCTCGGGAATGAGCTTGCGGAATTCCTCCGCCACCATGTCGCGGCGCCGGAAACGCTGCCAGGCCTCGTGCAGCTCGCGGGCCTCCTCCTGCAGCGAGCGGGCCAGCGGCAGGCTCTCCTCGACGGCCCCCAGCGTCTTGTGCGCCGCCTGTTCCGTCATCTCGATGACGTGGGCGAGCCGCTGCCTGGCATCGGGTATCTCGTTCTCCGCCATGTCCAGGATGCGCGTGTCGAGCTGGAAATTGGCGAGTGCGTCGTGCAGCTGGCGGGTCAGCTTGCCGAGCTCGTGGAACAGGCCTTCCTCGCGTCGGCGCATCAGCTCGTCGAGACAGCCGTTGACCGCGGTCTCGTCGCCTTCCTCCAGCGCGGCGACGAGATTGCGCGCGACCTCGAGCGAACGTTCCTGCTCCTGTTCCTTTTCGGCCGTGAGGGTATTCATCGCGGGCTCCTTCTTCTTGTTCTGGATGTTCAGGCCGAGGCAGCGATCCGCTCGAAGATCCTGTCGATCTTCTCCTTGAGCGTCTGGGCGGTGAAGGGCTTGACGATGTAGCCGTTGACTCCCGCCTGGGCCGCCTCCACGATCTGCTCCTTCTTCGCCTCGGCCGTGACCATGAGCACCGGCAGCGAAGCCAGCTTCGGATCGGAACGGACTGCCTTGAGCAGCTCGATGCCGGTCATGCCCGGCATGTTCCAGTCCGTGATCAGGAAGTCGAAGTCGCCCGACTGCAGCATCGGCAGGGCCGTGTTGCCGTCGTCCGCCTCCTGGGTGTTGTTGAAGCCGAGATCCCGGAGCAGGTTCTTGATGATGCGTCGCATCGTGGAGAAATCGTCCACGATCAGGATCTTCATGTTCTTGTCCAAGGCTGCCTCCTCAGCGTCCTCTGCAGACAGTGCAGCATCACTGCTGCCCTCTTTATCGTCATCTCCGGGAAATTATTGAATGCCCGTTCAATCCCGGACCCATTCGCTCATGCGCGCCCGCAGCCGAATCAGCGCCTGGCCATGGATCTGGCAGACGCGCGACTCCGAGACGCCCAGCACCTCGCCGATCTCCCGCAGGTTCAGTTCCTCGTCGTAGTAGAGGGCCATCACCAGACGTTCGCGTTCGGGCAGGCCGGCGATGGCCTCGGCGAGCGCATCCTGGAAGCTGGCCGACTGCAGCTCGTCGAGCGGCTGGTTGCCCTCGTCGAGCGAGCGGATCTCGTTGTCGTCGCCGCCGGCGCCCGGGTCCTCGAAACTGAACACGCGCGCGCCGGTGGCGTCCTGCAGGATCCGGTGATATTCCTCGATGGTGATGCCCAGCAGCTCGGCCACTTCGCTGTCGCGGGCATCCCTGCCCTCGCGGTTCTCGATTTCGCGCACGGCCTCGGCCACCTGTCGTGCCTTGCGATGCACCGAACGCGGTGTCCAGTCGGTGCGGCGGATCTCGTCGAGCATGGCCCCGCGGATGCGGATGCCGGCATAGGTCTCGAAGCTCGCGCCCTGGGACGGGTCGTAGTTGCGGGCGGCCTCGAGCAGGCCGATCATCCCGGCCTGGATCAGATCGTCGGCCTGGACACTGGGCGGCAGGCGGCTCATCAGGTGATAGGCGATCCGTTTCACGAGGGGTGCATGCTGATTGATCAGCTCGTCCTGATTCATTCCCTTGGTCTCTGCATACGCAGATGCGGCTTTCTTCATCGGAGTACCTCCATCTGGCCGCTGTTCGATTGGATGAGTCGTTCCACGAAGAATTCGAGATGGCCGGCGGCGCCGTCGGGGACGGGCCAGCCGGAGATCTTCTGCGCCAGTGTCCGGAAGGCGGTCGCCGAACGCGAACGCGGATAGGCATCCACCACCGGCTTCTGCCTTTTCACCGCCTTGCGCAGATAGTCGTCCCAGGGCACGGCGCCCATGAAGGTCAGCATGACGTCGAGGTAGCGGTCGGCCACCCGGGAGAGCTTGGCATAGAGCTCCCTGCCCTCCTGGGCGCTGTGCGCCATGTTGGCGAGCACCCGGAAGCGGTGAATTCCGTAGTCCCGGTTGAGCACCTTGATCAGCGCATAGGCATCGGTCAGCGAGGCCGGCTCGTCGCACACCACCACGATGACCTCCTGCGATGCCCGCACGAAACTCACCACGCTGTCGGAGATGCCGGCGGCGGTATCGACCAGCAGCACGTCGAGATCGTGACCGAGTTCGCTGAAGGCCCGCACCAGCCCGGCGTGCTCGGCGGGACTCAGCTCGGCCATGGCCTGGGTACCGCTGGAAGCGGGTACGATGTGGAGCCCGGCCGGTCCGTCGATGATGATCTCCTCGAGTGTCCGCTCGCCACGCACCACGTGGGAGAGATCGTGTTCGGGATGCAGGCCCAGCATCACGTCCACGTTGGCCAGCCCCAGATCGGCGTCCATGAGCATGACCTGCTTGCCCTCGGTCGCCAGGGCCACGGCGAGATTGACGGAGACGTTGGTCTTGCCCACGCCCCCCTTGCCGCTGGTCACTGCGATCACTCGGACGGGTTTCGGCTGGATCATCTGACGGATTCCCGCGGCCTGATCCCTGCCTATCCTAGATTCCCGCGTGAGCTGCCAGCGGTCCGAAACGTTCTGCGAGTAGGCTGTCATCGGTTTCCTGTCCGTGTTGCTGCATGAGGGCCACGGCCCGGTTGACGAGGTTCTGGGCGCGGGCCGGCTGAAGGTCCTCGGGCACCCGCTGCCCGTCGCATACCCAGGCGACGGGCATCCGGTGGTTCACGAGCGCGCCCAGCACGCCGCCCAGCGAGGCCGCCTCGTCCACCTTGGTGATGATGGCGCCCTGCAGCCGCACCCGGCCGAAGGCGTCCAGGGTCTCCTCCAGCACGGCCGGCTGGTTGGTGGCCGAGAGGGCGAGATAGGTGGAGACCGGCACACCGGTGCCCTCGAGCATGCCGAACTGCTCGGCCAGGCGCATGTCGCGCTGG
>JALVEM010000514.1 GCA_027030825.1 Thiohalobacter sp. | reverse complement strand
TGGAAGGGAGGTTCGAGGAAGGAATCCTCTACAGTGGTGACGGACGAAGACATCCAGACCTGCCCGACGTACGGGATGGGACAAGGGGATGCAGCGATCAGGCTGGCGTGTCCCGCCGTCTGGCAATGATGCTGACAACCCAGCACATGGAAAATCTCGTCGCAGCAGCAGGCCTCATCATCGGCCACCTGTTTGTCCGCGACGATCTGTTGTGCGGTGTCGTGCTGACAGTGCACCGACGCTGCCTCGTCGTGATCCTCGCCACAGTAGATGCCGCTCATGGCAGAGAAGGGCAACATGAGGACACTGGCGATCACCCAGGCCAACAGACCGCGAATCATCCGACTGTGGCGATGCTGGTACATTCGGTCCCTGCCCTTTCAGGTTCTTTCCATGTCCAGGACGGATTCTGTCACTTCTATATAGGTGCTGCATTGACGTCAATCAAGTGTCGGCAGAAAAAATTTCCTTTCCCTCATGTTTCCAGGGAAATGGCGCGGCCACTTCCCTGTGGCCACGAACCGGGATCGTCCGGCACGGCTCAATCGTGCCGCTTTCTCCCGGGAAGAAGGGTGCGGCCGAAGAAATCGGGCCCTGCACCCTCCGGCGGCTGAATGAAGGTCGGGTCGATCGCCGAGACCGGCGCCGGCACGGGCGGATTGCCCGGCCGGGTGGAATCCACCGCCTGTACACGGCCGAGCGCGTAGCGATCGGCCGTCACCCGCCGGCCGGGCAGCGAGTCCAGGTAGCGGCGCAGCAGATGCGTGGCATGGACGAAGGCATCCGGCGCCACCTGCTTCACCCTGGGTCCCTGCACCAGCCCCTCGGTATTGACCGGATCCGAAAGGTAGACGGGGCTCGCGTAGTCGTCCGGGTCGGCGAGCGTGAGGAATTTCAGCCCCGTGCCGCCAAAGGTCCGGCAGTTGCGGCTGATGGAGTCGCCGTGCGGATAGCAGGAGGCGAGCACATAACGACGGCTGTCGTCGATGGGCACGCCGGCGACATGGGTTGCCACGATGCGTCCGCCCGAGCTGCTGAAGGGCCGGTTGTCCAGGTCGATCAGCTGGTGCATGTTGGACGAGAAGCCCAGATACCAGCCGCCACGCTGCAGGAAAGGGTTGCGGTGATAGACCGCATCCAGTACGCCTTCCAGCGAATCCACGATCGACTTGCCTGAGAATTCGGCCACGGCCACGGCCGGTGCGATGGGGAACAGGGAATAGAGATCGCGCAGGGTGATCTCGCCCGTCCGCCTGCCATCGGCGAACACGGCATCCGCGGGCACCTCGTTGACGGACAGGATGGGCGTGCCGAAGCGGAAGCCGTTGGTCATGCCCAGCACATCCAGCGTGGCCCACTGCGGCTCCATGCCGGCCAGCGGCAGGGCAACCTCGCGCAGGGCGTCGGCGATGAAGTTGTTGACCACGTTCTCCAGATCGTCGTGGCGGACGAGCAGCACGTCGGTGTAACCGACCACGGTATCGAGGTCGTCCACCAGCTGAATGCCCTTGGTGGTCACATCACCGCAGACGCCGCCGGGACAGAACCCGCCCGGCAGGAAGCTGTGACGCTCGACGATGCCGTCCTCGCCGGCGACGAAGGGCTCCTCGGCATCGGCGACCAGCGCCGCCATCTCGGGATCCTCGGG
>JALVEM010000513.1 GCA_027030825.1 Thiohalobacter sp. | reverse complement strand
GGCAGGGACCACGCCCCTCAGCCATTCGATGAGGCCGTCGCTGGAGAGCAGGCCGCCTTCGCCCAGGTGCAGCGAGAAGAGCTGCATCCAGCCGAGCAGGCGCGGCTTGCCGAACAGGGCGCCGAAACCCTCCTCGTCACCGATGAGCAGGTCCCGCACGATGCGCCGGATCCGTCGCCCATCGAGCCCGGCGGCATACATGGCCCCGAACACCGCACCGATGCTGGTGCCGGCCAGGCAGGCCGGCCGGATGCCGAGCCGGTCGAAGGTCTCGAGCATGGGTACATGGGCCAGGCCCTTGATGCCACCCCCGCCCAGGGCGAGGCCGATGCGCCGTGGCGACCGCCTGCCGGTGGGCACCCGCTGGCAGGAGAGAAGCAGCACGCTGGTGGCCAGCGCAGCCAGAAAGCGACGGCGGCTCCGATCGACCGTCGCATCCATGACGGTGTCACTCGTCGGTCACGCAGCCGGTGGATGCATCCTTCACGCACTTGATGTACTTGTAGAGCGTGCCCCTTGTCGCCTTGAACGGCGGCGGTGTCCATTCGGCCCGGCGCTTCGCCAGTTCCTCCTCGGAGAGGTCCACGGTGAGGGTGTTCGCCACCGCATCGATTCGGATGCGATCGCCGTTGCGGATGAGCGCGATCGGCCCGCCCTCCTGCGCCTCGGGCACGATGTGGCCGATGATGAAACCGTGCGAGCCGCCGGAGAAGCGACCGTCGGTGAGCAGCGCCACGTCACCGCCGAGCCCCGCGCCCATGATGGCCGAAGTGGGCGTGAGCATCTCCGGCATGCCGGGTCCGCCCTTGGGGCCTTCGTAGCGGATCACCACCACGTCGCCCTTCTCGATCTCGCCACGCTCCAGCGCCGCGAGCATGTCTTCCTCGCTGTCGTAGACCCGGGCCGGGCCTTCGAAATGCAGGCCTTCCTTGCCCGTGATCTTGGCCACGGCACCGCCCGGCGCCAGGTTGCCGCGCAGGATGCGGATGTGGCCGCTCTCCTTGATCGGCTCCTCCAGCGGCCGAATCACGTCCTGGTCGGGATCGAGATCGTCCACCTCGGCCAGATTCTCGGCCAGGGTTCTGCCTGTCACCGTCATGCAGTCGCCGTTGAGCAGACCCTCCCGCAGCAGGTATTTCATGAGCCCCGGAATGCCGCCGACATTGTGCAGGTCCTCCATGACGTACTTGCCGGAGGGCTTGAGGTCGGCGATGAAGGGGATGCGGTCGGAGACGGCCTGGAAGTCGTCCAGCGTGAGCGGCACGTCCACCGCGCGCGCCATGGCGATGAGATGGAGCACGGCATTGGTCGAACCGCCGGTGGCCATGACCATGACCATGGCGTTCTCGAAGGCCTCGCGCGTCATGATGTCGCGCGGCTTGATGTCGCGCTCCAGCAGCACCCGCATGGCGGCCCCGGCGCGGTGGCATTCGCGCAGCTTGGCCGCATCGTCGGCCGGCGTGGAGGAGCTGTAG
The DNA here is from genome assembly GCA_027030825.1 of Thiohalobacter sp. Classification (GTDB taxonomy): domain Bacteria; phylum Pseudomonadota; class Gammaproteobacteria; order Thiohalobacterales; family Thiohalobacteraceae; genus J048. The sequence continues at coordinate 174 of JALVEM010000513.1, read as the reverse complement.
GGAAGACTCATGCCCAGGGCCTCGATGGCCGTGGCCATGGTGTTGGCCGTGTACATGCCGCCGCAGGCGCCGGGTCCCGGACAGGCGTGCTGCACGATCTCCTGGCGCTCCTCCTCGTCGATCTTGTGAGCGAGGAACTCCCCGTAGCTCTGGAAGGCCGAGACGATGTCCAGC
>JALVEM010000512.1 GCA_027030825.1 Thiohalobacter sp. | reverse complement strand
CGACATCCCCCTGCTGATCCGCCACATGTGCGACACCCTGGTCCAGCGCGGCTACCCTTCCGGGCTCGATTGCGAGCAGGAAGCGATGGCGATGATGCTCGACTATCCCTGGCCAGGCAACGTGCGCGAACTCTCCAACGCCGTCGAGCATGCCATGATCCTGGCCAAGGACGGCATCGTCACGCCCATCTGCCTGCCTCGCGAGATCCGCGAATTCTACGAGAAGAAGCGGCGCGAGACAGCCTATCCCGCTGACGATCTTGACGCCCAGCGCCGGGAGATCACCGATGCGCTCAAGGCTGCCGGCGGCAACCGGGCCGAAGCGGCCCGCATTCTGGGTATCGACCGCAGCACCCTGTGGCGACGCATGCACAAGCTGGGGCTGGCCTGAGCATCATCAATGACCCGCGGATCCGGCATCGTACCGCCGGGAACTTGAAGTCTCTTCCTCCGGTCATTATATTAGAATTATCTAATATTCAGGAGGGCAGAGACATGATTCTCGACGCATTCACCATCGCGGGTACCATCAGCGTGCTGGTCATGATCGGCGCCATGCTGTGGGCCGGAGGGTGCTGCCGCCGTTGACCTGACACCCGCCTCTCCATAGAATGGCGTGGCTCCGGGCGGTTAGCTCAGCGGGAGAGCACTGCCTTCACACGGCAGGGGTCGCTGGTTCAATCCCAGCACCGCCCACCATATTGCAGCCTCCCTGCCTTCAGGCAGCGGCATTCGGCTCGGCCGAGGCCACCCGCCAGGTATCCCGCCCTTCCTGCTTGGCCCGGTAGAGGGCCGCATCGGCGCTTGCGAACATGCGATCGGGATCGCCATCGTGGCCATCGCAGGACGCCACGCCCATGCTCACTGTCAGGCGGTTCCGCTCTCCCATCGTGCCCGGCAACTCGATGTCGCGGACCGCGTCCCTGAGTTTCCTCACCATGACCTCCGCACCCGAGGCATCCGTTCCCGGCAACACGATGGCGAATTCCTCTCCGCCGATCCGGGCCACGAAATCGCCCGGTCGTCTTATGGCCGACCGCAGGCGCGAGGCGACCTCGCGAAGCACCTGGTCCCCCACCTGATGTCCCAGGGTGTCGTTCAGGCGCTTGAAATGGTCGATGTCCAGAAGCACCAGCGTCAGCGGTACGGCATCGCGGCAGGCCCGGCGACATTCGGTCGGAAAGCGCTCGTCGAAATAGCGTCGGTTCGGAATCCGGGTGAGCGGATCCGTCTGCACCAGCTCCTGCAGCCGGATGCGAAGCCGGACGGATTCAAGAAAGAGTTTCCTGTGAGTCCTGTAGCTGATCATCAGATACAGGCCATAGACCGTCAGAAGAATCGATATGTCCCGATAGGCCTCGATGTCGCTTCGCTGCAGCACCACGGCCAGAGGTGCGAGGATCAGGATCACGAAGAGCGGATAGGCCAGCGGTATGCTGCTCACCAGCGTCAGGGCCCCGGCGGCGAAACCGGCCAGGGTCAGCATGAGAATGAGCTGGTGAGTGAGATCCTCGGGAAACAGCCAGAGCGCCGTGCTGCCCCACAGCGCGCCGGTCATCGTGGTCAGAACGACTGCCACCGCCATGCCGCGCTTCAGGCGTGAAACATCCTGTTGCACGGCCATGTCGGGCACCAGCAGCACTCTCAGGCCATT
>JALVEM010000511.1 GCA_027030825.1 Thiohalobacter sp. | reverse complement strand
AAGCCGCAGGTCACCTGGGGCACCTCGCCGGAGATGGTGGTGGACGTCGATGCCGTGGTGCCGGATCCGGCGCAGGAGCCGGACGCCGTGAAGCGATCCGGGATGGAACGGGCGCTCGAATACATGGGGCTGCAGCCCGGCACGCCCATTCGTGACATCGCTGTCGACCGCGTGTTCATCGGCTCCTGCACCAATTCGCGCATCGAGGATCTGCGCGAGGCGGCGAAGGTGGTGGAAGGCCGCAAGGTGGCCGGCAACGTCCGCCAGGCGCTGGTGGTGCCCGGCTCCGGGCTGGTCAAGCGCCAGGCCGAGTCCGAGGGGCTGGACCGCATCTTCCGGGAAGCCGGTTTCGAATGGCGCGAGCCGGGCTGCTCCATGTGCCTGGCCATGAACGCCGACCGGCTGGAACCTGGCGAGCGCTGCGCCTCCACCTCGAACCGCAACTTCGAGGGACGCCAGGGGCTCGGCGGCCGCACCCACCTCGTCAGCCCCGCCATGGCCGCTGCCGCCGCCGTGACCGGGCGCTTCACGGACGTACGCACGCTGATGGGGGATTAGCCACGGAATCCACAAAAAAATGGATAGCCACGGAAAACACGGAAAGCACGGAAAAGATTTTTCTGCATCTCCGATCCAGGACGCAGAGTTCGCAGAGACTTGCATTTTCTGAATTCTGGATTCTGTATTCTCTCAACTTTCCGTGCTTTCCGTGGCTATCCATCTATCCATACTGACTGAGGCAGCCTGATGGAAAAGTTCGAGAAACTGGAAGGTCTGGTGGCGCCGATGGACCGGCCCAATGTGGACACCGACGCCATCATTCCCAAGCAGTATCTGAAATCGGTCAAGCGCACCGGTTTCGGGCCCAACCTGTTCGACGAGTGGCGTTATCTGGATCACGGTGAACCGGGCCAGGATCCGGCCACGAGGAAGCCGAATCCGGATTTCGTGCTCAACCAGCCCCGCTATCAGGGCGCCCAGGTGCTGCTGGCGCGCGAGAACTTCGGCTGCGGTTCCTCGCGCGAGCATGCCGTCTGGGCGCTGGCCGACTACGGTTTCCGCTGCGTGATCGCGCCGAGCTTCGCCGACATCTTCTTCAACAACTGTTTCAAGAACGGCGTGCTGCCGATCGTGCTGCCCGAGGACGTCGTCGACCGCCTGTTCCGCGAGGTGGAGGCCAACGAGGGCTACCGGCTGACCATCGACCTCGAACGTCAGACCGTGACCACCCCCTCGGGCGAGCAGTTTCCGTTCGAGATCGATCCCTTCCGCAAGCACTGCCTGCTCGAAGGGCTCGATGACATCGGCCTGACCCTCCAGCATGCCGACGAGATCCGCGCCTACGAGGAACGGCGCAGAAAGGAAGCGCCCTGGCTGTTCCAGGGGCTGGGAAGCTAGCGACGTAATCATGATGGATAGCCACGGAAAACACGGAAAACACGGAAAAGGATGTTTTCAGCGACTCCGATCCGGAACGCAGAGCTCGCAGAGGCGCAGAGCACGCAGAGACTCGCATATTCTGAATTCTGAATTCTGTATTCTGAATTCACACAACTTTCCGTGCTTTCCGTGTTTTCCGTGGCTATGAATACAAATAGCCAACAAGAGTGACGCGATGAAGAAGATTCTGGTGTTGCCCGGTGACGGGATCGGTCC
>JALVEM010000510.1 GCA_027030825.1 Thiohalobacter sp. | reverse complement strand
GACGAGCGGTCGGTTGCGTGATACATGTTTCAGCGCCACATGGACCAGAGGTGCTTCCTTTTTGGTGGCCGAGTATTCGATCCCGCGCAGATACACCTCGACCCAGCCCTTGCCGGGATCGTCCAGCGCGCTGTTGTAGTAATCGTAGAGAATCCGGTTGTCGAACCGGTCCCGGACCTGCGAGAGGTTCCAGGTCAGCACCGAGCCGTTGCCGATGCGGACCCGGCTCCGGGGATCCTGCCCGAAGACCTTGATCTCGCCGCTCTTGAGCCGGACCTCGAAATACTCGGGTCCGGTGCGCTGGCCACCGGAATCGTAACTGTCACCATGGGAAATGATCCGGGCGTAGGTGTCGATCTCCGTGCGGTATTCCGTTCCGTCCTGGCCATAGACTCCCTTCACGGCCACCAGCCGCTGGCCGTCGAGGCAGAAGCGGTCGTTGTCGTCGAAATCGACCGGATCGAAGAAACCGTCCTGATGACGGGTGGCCGGGCAACGGGTGATCGCCCCACCGCCCTCGAGCCGCCAGCCCAGGCCCGCGATCCCCTCGCCTGCATTGCTGTCGTAGACGAGCGACAGCGACGGCTTGACGCCGATCCCGGGCGGCAGATCGATCGGAATCACATAGGCCGCCGAGCCCGCATGGGTGGTCTGGTACTGCCCCGAAAGGGCACCGACGATGGCCTGGGCGCCAACGGTGAACAATGAGGTTGCAAACGTGACGAAACCGATCGCAAAGAAACGCAACCCGTGAGACATGACCCCTCCAGTCATATTTATGATCAGCAATCACTGCTGGATGGCCGGCGCGACGCCCCCTGCCGGAGCAGATGTACCGACCATGTTTCCCCTGACCGGCGCCATTTCTCTCGCATCCCGGTCGAAGAATCAAGCGGAAATTTCGTCACAATTTCGTTCAAATGACAGTTTGCAGTGCTGATGTCAGATGGCAGCAGACAGGTGGCAGGTGCATCCGGGGCTCATACCGACGGAAGGGTCGGGATGCACCCTGACCATCACTGACAAATCTGCATCCTTCTCAGCATGTTGGAACCTTTTCCGCGAATCCTTCTCGGCATTCGTTGCCGCCCAGCATTAGTGACATCGCATGTACTTCAATTCTCATCTCATTGTTTTTCATTGACTTTCTCCTGTTCATGATCGTCGAAACCATGAAATATCCTTGAATTGCTTGAAATTTCCCGAACTCTTGCGCAGATTCGTGCTCAAGCCATTGTTCATCCGGCCGATACGATCACCATGCGGCTGAGGCACAGGGGACAGCCTCCAGACCGCATCCAGCGCGCGACAGGGACGTCCGCATTGTTTCTGCCTTTGTCTCTTGTGTTTTGTGTTTCGGAATGCATGACCGTGCGTTCCGATTTTTGCGAGTTGCGAGTGGACCTGGCGCTATGCGCCGACTGACAAGAGGGCAGGGATCGATGCCGACCATTGTGATCGTGGATGACCAGAGCTTCTCCCGAAACACGCTCGTTCGACTGTCGGAAGATTTCGCGAAAGACATTCAGACCGAGGCATTTTCCCATCCGGAAGAGGCACTCCACTGGCTGAACTGGTTCGATGCCGATCTCATCATCACGCGTTACGACCTGCCCGACATCACCGGGGTGGAATTCATCCGCCAGGTGCGTCAGCT
>JALVEM010000509.1 GCA_027030825.1 Thiohalobacter sp. | reverse complement strand
GCTTCCGGGTAAGTCACGGAATCATGAAAATCCTGTAGGATTTTTCTGAACCTCATGTAGGAAATCGCTCATGGCCACACTCTATCCACCCATCCGTCCCTACGTGCAGCACAGCCTGGCCGTCGATCCGCCCCATGTCCTGCACGTCGAGGAGTGCGGCAACCCCACCGGCATTCCGGTGGTCTTTCTGCACGGCGGCCCCGGTGCCGGCTGCGAACCCTGGCACCGTCAGTTCTTCGACCCCGAACGGTACCGCATCGTCCTCTTCGACCAGCGGGGCTGCGGCCGCTCGACACCGCATGCCGAGCTGGAGGGCAACACCACGGCCGATCTGGTGGCCGACATCGAGCGCATCCGCGAGCACCTCGGCATCGATCGCTGGCTGGTCTTCGGCGGTTCCTGGGGCTCCACGCTGGGCCTGGTCTATGCCCAGACCCATCCGGACCGGGTGACCGGCCTGATCCTGCGCGGCATCTTTCTCTGCCGCCCTCGCGACATCCGGTGGTTCTACCAGGACGGTGCCAGCCGCCTGTTTCCGGACTACTGGACCGATTTCCTGGCGCCCATCCCCGAGCAGGAACGCGACGACCTGGTCACGGCCTATCACCGTCGCCTCACCGGCGAGAACGAAGTGGAACGGATGGCGGCCGCACTGGCCTGGTCACGCTGGGAGGGCCGCACCGCCACCCTGCGTCCGCGCAAGGACGTGGTCGACCACTTCACGGACCCGTTCACGGCACTCTCGCTGGCCCGTATCGAATGTCACTATTTCGTGCACGATGCCTTTCTGGAACCCGACCAGATCCTGAAGAACATGGACAGGATCAGACATGTTCCCGGCGTGATCGTGCACGGACGCTATGACTGCGTCTGCCCGCCGGAGCAGGCGCACCTGCTCGCCGCCGCCTGGCCCGAGGCCGAATATCGCCTCGTGCCCGAGGCCGGCCATTCCGCCGCCGAGCCGGGCATACTCTCGGCCCTGGTGGAAGCCACCGACGCCTTCGCGGACCGGCTGGGATGATCGGACTCCTGCAGCGGGTGAGCGAAGCGGAGGTGCGAGTGGGAGAGACACTCGTCGGACGCATCGATGCCGGCCTGCTGGTGCTGGTCGGGATCTGCCGCGACGACACGGAGGCGGATGCCGACCGGCTCCTCGATCGGCTGCTCGACTACCGGGTCTTCGAGGATCCGGCCGGCAGGATGAACCGTTCGCTGCGCGACACCGGCGGCGGCCTGCTGCTGGTGCCCCAGTTCACGCTGGCCGCGGACACCCGCAAGGGCACGCGGGCGAGTTTCACGCCCGCCGCCTCTCCCGCCGAGGCCAGACGCCTGTTCGACTACCTGCTCGCGCGGGCCGGAACCCTCCACGACCGGGTCGAGGCCGGCCGCTTCGGCGCCGACATGCAGGTCCGACTGGTCAACGAAGGCCCGGTCACCTTCTGGCTCGAATCCCGTCGCGGCTGTGGCGGCCGATCCTGAAATCCGCCTCCGCAGCCCGGCCACCGCTCTCGCCCCTGCGGCGGAATAAATCTTTCCCACCGCCTGCCGATACGCCCCTCGACCCCTCTGGATGCCGTCATGCTCCGCTTGCGATATCATGGGCGACACCTCCAGGGGAAAACAGCCAACGGCGGCCCGGGCACTGCGCGGGCCGTGAC
>JALVEM010000508.1 GCA_027030825.1 Thiohalobacter sp. | reverse complement strand
GAAGCGCAGGGCACCCGAAAGGCAAGGCGTGGAGTCCCAAGCGGCCTGCCGCGGGAGCCTGAAGAAATGAAAAAATCACATTCTGCGTTCTCTGCGCCCTCTGCGTTCCGGATCGGGTCGTCTAACAAGGACACCAGCCGGTGTATAATGCTTCGATTCAGATTTCTAGCGACGACAGAACCGGATCCGAGCACAGGTGACCGACCTCAAGCATACCCGCAACTTTTCCATCATCGCGCACATCGATCATGGCAAGTCCACGCTGGCGGATCGTTTCATCCAGATCTGCGGGGGGCTGTCCGAGCGCGAGATGGCCGAACAGGTGCTCGATTCCATGGATCTCGAGCGCGAGCGGGGCATCACCATCAAGGCGCAGAGCGTCACCCTCGACTACCGGGCCCGCGACGGCGAAACCTACCGCCTGAACTTCATCGATACCCCCGGGCACGTGGATTTCTCCTACGAGGTCTCGCGCTCGCTGGCGGCCTGCGAGGGCGCCCTGCTGGTGGTCGATGCCGCCCAGGGCGTCGAGGCACAGAGCGTGGCCAACTGCTATACCGCCATCGAACAGGGCCTGGAGGTCGTGCCGGTACTCAACAAGATCGATCTGCCTTCGGCGGACCCCGAGCGCGTGATCAACGAGATCGAGGAGATCATCGGCATCGAGGCCCATGACGCCGTGCGGGTCAGCGCCAAGACGGGCGAGGGCGTCGAGGATCTGCTCGAGGCGCTGATCCGCCGCATCCCGCCGCCCGAGGGCGATCCCGAGGCGCCGCTGCAGGCGCTCATCATCGACTCCTGGTTCGACCCCTACGTGGGCGTCATCTCGCTGGTACGGGTCAAGCACGGCACCCTGAAGCCGGGCGAGAAGATCCGCATCATGTCCACCGGGCGCAGTTACGTCACCGACAGCGTCGGCATCTTCACCCCGAAGCGCACGCCCACCGGCGAACTCAAGGCCGGTGACGTGGGCTTCGTGATCGCCGGCATCAAGGAGATCGACGGGGCGCCGGTGGGCGATACCATCACGCACGAGCAGCGCCCGGCTGAGGCGCCGCTGCCCGGCTTCCAGAAGGTGCAGCCGCGGGTGTTCGCCGGCCTGTTTCCGGTCAATTCCGAGGACTACGAGGACCTGCGCGAGGCGCTGCAGAAACTGCGGCTCAACGATGCGGCCCTGCATTTCGAGCCGGAGACCTCGCAGGCGCTCGGTTTCGGTTTCCGCTGCGGCTTTCTCGGCATGCTGCACATGGAGATCATCCAGGAGCGGCTGGAGCGGGAATACGATCTCGATCTCATCACCACGGCGCCGACGGTGGTCTACGAGGTGCTGACCACCTCGGGAGAGGTATTGAAAATCGACAACCCCGCCGATCTGCCGCCGGTGAACCGGATCGCCGAGATCCGCGAACCCATCATCATGGCCAACATCCTGGTGCCCCAGGACTATCTGGGCGCCGTCATCGGTCTGTGCATCGAGAAACGCGGCGTGCAGAAGAACCTGCAGTATCTCGGCAACCAGGTCTCGCTCAACTTCGAGCTGCCGCTGGCCGAAGTGGTGCTGGACTTCTTCGATCGCCTGAAGTCTGTCAGCCGCGGCTATGCCTCCTTCGACTATCATTTCGTGCGCTTCCAGCCGGCGGATCTGGTCAAGCTGGACATCCTC
>JALVEM010000507.1 GCA_027030825.1 Thiohalobacter sp. | reverse complement strand
AGAAGCACGCCTAGCGTCAGAACACTGCCGGTGCTGCTTTCCGCAAAAGGATTCTGCATGATGGCCGATCCTTTCTCGAGAGCAGGACGGTCCGGCACGAATCAAACCCGGTTTGCATTATGCCGGCACTTTGCGAAACATATCAGACTCCTCAATCTGCCGCCACGAGACATCATGACCCTTTCAAGCCGCTTCAATCTCGCCATGATTCTGGTCACGCTGGTCAGCCTGGTGGTCGCCGGATACGTGTCTTTCACCATCCTCATGGCGGATGCGCGTGGCGCCGTTCAGGATTCCGCCCGCATGCTGCTGGAAGGCGCGCTTTCTGTTCGCCGCTATACGGTCGACGAGGTACGACCACTGCTCGGCAGGCTGGACTCAGAGGATTTCCTTCCGCAGTCGGTGCCTGCCTATGCCGCATCCCGGGTGGTGTCGAATCTCAGAGAACGCTATCCGGACTACAGCTACAAGGAAGCCGCACTGAATCCCACCAACCCGGCCAACCGCGCCGTGGACTGGGAAGAGGATCTCATCCGCTGGTTCCGCGATCATCCCGAGGCGAAGGAGTTCGTCGGCGAGCGCGAGACGCCCACCGGGCGTTCGCTGTTCATCAGTCGTCCCATCCGCATCACCAATCCGGCCTGTCTCGCCTGCCACGGCGATCCCGGCAAGGCGCCGAAGGCGCTGGTGGCCCGCTACGGTTCGGTCAACGGATTCGGCTGGCAGCTCGACGAGATCATCGGCGCCCAGGTCGTCTCCGTGCCCCAGGACGTGCCCATGAAGACGGCGCGCAAGCATTTCCTGGTCTTCATGGGTTCCCTGGTGGCGATACTCCTGCTGCTGGCGCTGGCGCTGAATCTGCTGCTGCGCCGCTACGTGATCCGGCCGGTGCGCCTGATCGCCAGTCACGCCGAGCGGGTGAGCACCGGGGATGCGCAGGACGGAGAGGAACTGCCGGCACGGGGCGATGACGAGATCGCCTCGCTGGCCCGCTCCTTCAATCGAATGCACCGCAGCCTGGGCAGTGCGATGCAGCTCATCGGCGAGACCATGAAACCCGGCCGCTGATGATCGAGTCTCCCGCCAGATTCGGCAAATACGAGGTGCGCGCCCTGCTGGGGCAGGGCGCCATGGGCCAGGTCTATCTGTGCCACGATCCGGTCATCGACCGGCAGGTGGCCGTCAAGATCCTGCATCCGCACATCCTGGCGGACCGGCATGCCGACGAGATGCGAAACCGCTTCCGGCGCGAGGCGCGGGCCGCGGCCCGCTGCCAGCACCCGAACATCGTGACCGTGTACGACGTGGGCGATCACGAAGGTCGCGACTACATCGTCATGGAATACGTGCAGGGCGAGGAGCTGCGCTTCTTCCTGGAGCGGGGGGAACGGCTGGGTGATGCGGAACGCCTCTATATCGTGCGGGAAGTGCTCGAGGCGCTGGGTTTCGCACACGCGCGCGGTGTCGTGCACCGGGACGTCAAGCCGGCCAACATCATTCTGACGGACGAGGGTGGCGTGAAGGTGGCCGACTTCGGTGTCGCCCGCATCGACCGCTCGGACCTCACCCAGGCCGGCAGTCTGATGGGCACGCCGACCTACATGGCGCCCGAAGGCCTTCGTGGTGAGCCGGTCGGTCCGAGAGGCGATCTCTACAGTGTCGGC
>JALVEM010000506.1 GCA_027030825.1 Thiohalobacter sp. | reverse complement strand
GGAAGGATTCCAGACTTCCCGCTCCCAGCTTCCAGCTTCTGAATTCTGAATTCTGAATTCTGGATTCTGGATTCTGGATTCTCACCTCCCCATCACCTCCCCCCAGATCCGCGCCACGGCCCGGCGCTCCCGGGAGAACGCTTCGGCCTCCACCACGGCCGGCGCCTCGCGCAGGGCGCGGCGGTTCATTTCCTCCCGATAGGCGAGCAGTGCCGCCTCCAGTGTCGCGGCTGAATCCTTGTTCAGCAGATCCAGCGCGGCGAGACGCCGCAGCAGGGCGAGGGTGGCGGTCTCGTCCGTGAGTTCCGGATGACCGTGGGCATGACGCAGCACGAGATACTGGACGATGAATTCGATGTCGACCAGCCCGCCCTCGCCCTGCTTGAGATCGAACAGGTCGGGTTTGCGGACCGCCAGTTCCTGGCGCATGCGGCGGCGCATCTCGACCACGTCCTGCCGCAGTCGCCCGGGGTCGCGCGCCATGCAGAGGATCTCGCGGCGGACCTTGGCGAAACCGGCCGTCAACCCGGGCGGCCCTGCCACCGGTCGGGCCCGCACCAGCGCCTGGTGCTCCCAGGTCCAGGCCTCCTCGCGCTGGTAGCGCGCAAAGGCCTCCAGGCTGCTCACCAGCAGGCCGGAGGCGCCCGAAGGTCGCAGCCGCATATCCACCTCGTAGAGCACGCCCGAGGGGGTGAGCGTGTTCAGCATGTGGATGATGCGCTGCCCCAGTCGGGCGAAGAACAGGCCGTTGGCCAGCGGCCGGCGACCATCCGTGCTGCCTTCCTCGTCGGCATCGTGCAGAAACACCAGGTCCAGGTCGGAGCCGTAGCCCAGCTCCCGACCGCCGAGCTTGCCGTAGCCGACGATCGCGAATCCCGCCACGACGCCATCGCTGCGCCGCGGCGCCCCGTGGCGGGCCACCAGATGCTCCCAGGCCAGCTCCCGGACCGCTTCGAGCACCAGCTCCGCGATGGCGGTGAGCAGATCCCCCACCCGGGAAACCGACAGATGCCCTGCGATGTCGGCGGCCGCGATGCGCAGTACGGCTGCATTGCGGAACTGGCGCAGGCGTTCCATCTGGGCCTCGAGGTCGTCTTCCGGCACGCCGGCGATGCGGCGGGTCAGTTGTTCCGCGAGCGTCTCCCGGTCCGGCGGCGACTCCAGCAGGCGGGGATCGAGCAGCTCGTCGAGCAACAGCGGATGGCGGGTGATCTCGGTGGCGATGAAGGGACTGGCGTCGAACAGGCGCACCAGCAGCCGCACCACCTGGGGGTGCTCCGCCAGCAGGCCGAGATAGCTGGTGCGCCCCGCGATCGCCTCCAGCAGCGTCAGCAGGCGCCCCAGGGTGGCGTCCGGATCCGTGGCTTCGCCCGCGGCTTCGAGGAGGCCGGGCATGAGGCGCTCGAGCATCTCCCGCCCCCGGTCGCCCAGCCGCGGCTCGGCGGCACGCCGGAAGGCGGCCAGACGCGCCAGTACCGAGTCCGGCTCGGCATAGCCCGCCGAGGCCAGCCGCTGTCGCGTCTCGTCCGGCCCCGCCTCTTCACGCCACACCTCGACGAGCGGCGAAGCCGGAGCGGACGCGGATGCCGCCTCGCCGAAGAGCTCGCGGAAGTGCCCGTGCACCCTGGCCCGGTGCGCGTCCAGTGCCTCGAGAAAGGCATCCCAGCCG
>JALVEM010000505.1 GCA_027030825.1 Thiohalobacter sp. | reverse complement strand
ACCTTCGCGTTCGCGGGTGGCCACCAGCCCCTCCAGCGCTTCCCGGTAGGCGGCCAGGATTTCGGCCTGCAGCGCCTCGGTATCGGCTTCCTCGGCGCCGATCACGCCTGGCCAGCCCAGCACCGCGAGCGGATCGACCGGGGCGGGATTGCGCAGGCGCCCGGCGACCTGTTCGGCCGCGGCGATCACGGCGTCGAGCCGGGCCTCGTCCAGCCGCAGCGCCCCCTCCGCCTCGCCGGCCGGCGGGGTGATCCTGAGCGTGGCTTCCAGCTTGCCGCGCCGGATACGGCGGGCGGTGGCCTCCCGCAGCTCGGGCTCCAGGAACCGCCAGTCCTCCGGCAGGCGGAAGACCGCCTCCAGATAGCGATGATTGACGCTGCGCAGCTCCCAGGTCAGCGTTCCGAAGGCGGTCTCGCGCGCCACGCGCGCGAAGGCGGTCATGCTGCGGATCATGCGGGATGACTCCAGTGGATTGAGTCGGCCGGTTCAAGCCGGGGCCGGCGCATGCCGACAAGATGGCAGACAGGATACGCCCGGTGCCGGACATTCGCCACCATACCTGACCGGAGTTGCCGAAATCGTGTTTTCGACCAGGAAGAAGGACCAGTCGCTGCCGCCGGGAACCTGCATCGACCGCTACCGCCTGACCCGCACCCTGGGCGGCGGCGGCTTCAGCTACGTCTATCTGGCCGAGGACGTGGAGACGGCGGAGCAGGTGGTGATCAAGGAGTTCATCCCTGCCCGCACGGCGCAGCGCCTGCCGGACGGCACGGTGGCCCCGAAGAGCGGGGAGGTCGCGGCCCGGTTCAACCAGGGGCGCAGGCTCTTCTTCCAGGAGGCGAGCGCGCTCGCCACGCTCAGACACCCGAACATCGTCAGGGTGATCACCTTCTTCCGGGCCAACGGCACCGTCTATCTGGTGATGGAACATCAGGAGGGGCGCAACCTCCAGCACTATCTCACCGAACGGGGCGGGCGACTCAGCGAGACCTTCCTGCGCACCGTCTTCCCGCCGTTGCTCGACGGACTGGAAGCCATCCATGCCCACGACCTGCTGCATCTGGACATCAAGCCGGGGAACATCCACATCCGGCCCGGCGGCAGGCCCCTGCTGCTCGACTTCGGCGCCGTGCACGGCTTTCCCCAGAGCCGCAGCACCCAGCCCGGCCAGGTGGTCAGCGCCGGCTTCTCGCCCATCGAGCAGTACGATCCGAACGGTTACGTGGGCCCCTGGACCGACATCTACGCGCTCGGCGCCACCATGCGCGCCTGCATCGAGGGCAAGCCGCCTCCCTCGGCACGGGACCGCAGCGAACGGGACGACATGAAACGGGCCGTCGACGCCTTTGGAAAATGCTATTCCCGCAGCCTGCTCGCGGCGATCGACTGGGCGATGGAAATCGATCCGCTGCTGCGCCCGCAGTCGGCAGCGGAATTCAGGGAGGCCCTGCTGGCCGAGGATCCGCCGCCCCCGGCCACCGACGACGCGGAAGCCCGTGCCGGTGGCCTGGGACGCTGGGTCGGCTCGCTGCTGGGCAAACAGAGATAGGGGAACAATCCGTGCGTTGGGAGACGCATCGATGCACCCGGACCGGCGACCGGCGCAGCAACCAGGACCGGGCCCTGGTGCTCGAGGACGACGGCGAGGTGCTGCTGGTGCTGGCCGACGGC
>JALVEM010000504.1 GCA_027030825.1 Thiohalobacter sp. | reverse complement strand
GTAGCCGCGCTCGCAGACCAGGATCCGGTCGTTGCCGACCTCGCGGGCCTTGTCGACCACGTTCTTCATGTCCCAGGGCGCCAGGAACTGCCCCTTCTTGATGTTGACCGGCTTGCCGGCCCGCGCGACGCGCTGGATGAAGTTGGTCTGGCGGCAGAGAAAGGCCGGTGTCTGCAGGACGTCCACCACGGCCGCCACCTCCTCGACGGGCGTGTCCTCGTGGACGTCGGTCAGCACCGGCACGCCGACCTGTTCGCGCACCTCCTCGAGGATCCGCAGCCCCTCCTCCAGGCCCGGTCCGCGAAAGCTCTTCGACGAGGAGCGATTGGCCTTGTCGAAGGACGACTTGAAGATGAAGGGCACGCCCAGCCCCTCGGTGATCCGCGCCAGGGTGGCGGCGGTCACGAGCACCAGCTCCCGGCTCTCGATCACGCAGGGGCCGGCGATCAGGAACAGGGGATGCTCGAGCCCGACTTCGTAGCCACACAGGTTCATGCCGGCTCCTTCAGGCAATGGCCTGGGTCTCCCCTGCCCGCGCCGCCCGGAAGGCGCGTGCCGCCTGGATGAATCCGGAGAACAGCGGATGGCCGTCGCGCGGCGTGGAGGTGAATTCCGGATGGAACTGGCAGCCGATGAACCAGGGGTGCCGGTCGCCGAGTTCCACGACCTCGACCAGTTCGTCGTCGAGCGAGGTGCCGGCGATCACCAGGCCGGCCTCCTGCAGGCGGCGACGATAGCCGTTGTTGAACTCGTAGCGATGCCGGTGCCGTTCCTCGATGATCTCGCGACCGTAGAGCCGCCGCACCAGAGTCCCTTCGCGCAGCCGGCACTTCTGGGCGCCCAGCCGCATGGTGCCGCCCAGATCGGAGTGTTCCGAACGACGCTCGACGGTGCCGTCCTCGTTCGTCCACTCGGTGATGAGGGCGATGACGGGATGCGGGGCATGGCGGTCGAATTCGGTGCTGTGCGCGCCTTCCAGCCCGGCCACGTTGCGGGCGTATTCGATGACGGCCACCTGCATGCCCAGGCAGATGCCGAGATAGGGGATCTTCTCCTCGCGCGCCTTCTGCACGGCGGCGATCTTGCCCTCGACGCCCCGCAGCCCGAAACCGCCGGGCACGAGAATGGCGTCCACGCCGTCGAGGATGCCCGTGCCCTGCGCTTCCACGGCCTCGGAATCCACGTAGCGGATGTTCACCTTCGTGTGGGTGTGGATGCCGGCGTGGATCAGGGCCTCGGTCAGCGACTTGTAGGATTCGGTGAGGTTGACGTACTTGCCGACCATGGCAATGGTCACCTCGCCATCCGGGTGTTCCATGTCGTGGATGACCTGCTGCCACTCTCGGAGATCGGCCGGCGGCACGTCGAGATGGAACTTGTCCACCACGATCTGGTCGAGGCCCTGCTCGTGCAGCACCAGAGGCACCTTGTAGATGCTGTCGACGTCGCGGGCGGAAATGACGGCCCGCTCCTCGACATTGGTGAAGAGCGCGATCTTGCGCCGCTCCTCGTCCGGCAGGTCGCGGTCGGCCCGGCACAGGAGGATGTCGGGCTGGATGCCGATGGACCGCAGTTCCTTGACCGAATGCTGGGTGGGCTTGGTCTTGATCTCGCCCGAGGCGGCGATGTAGGGCACCAGGGTCAGGTGCATGAAGAGCGCGCGCTCGTGACC
>JALVEM010000503.1 GCA_027030825.1 Thiohalobacter sp. | reverse complement strand
ATGCAGTTCCTCTACCGCTTCATCAAGCGCGGCAAGCTGATCGAGTCCTGGGACGAGGGCTTTCGCAAGAACCTCGATACTGAAGCGTACCGGGCACTGCGGCCGAAGATCGAGCGTTTCTACACCCTGTTCGGCAACGCCCGGCGGGGCGACCACTACAGCTTCACTTTCGTGCCCGGGCGCGGGGTGCGGATCCGGATCGGGCGCAGGCCGCCGGTGTGGATCGAAGGCGACGACTTCGCACGCGCCCTGCTCGCCATCTGGCTCGGCGAGCATCCGGCCGACGAGGACCTGAAACAGGCCCTGCTGGGCAGGTCGTGATGGAAGCGATCTTTCGCGCCAGCGTGCGTCCGCAGAATCCCCGACCCTCACGGCAGCCGGAGCGGGAGACATGACCCCAGAGCGGTACCGCCGCATCCTCAAAGTCCTGCGCCGGCGGCAGCCCGATCTCACCGTGCTGCTCGAGGGCGTACACAAGCCGCACAACCTTTCTGCCATCCAGCGCACGGCCGACGCCGTCGGCGTGCTGGAGATCCATGCCGTGGCCCCGGAGCGGCCCTACCGCGGACACCGCAAGACGGCCATGGGCAGCGAGAAGTGGGTGGATGCCCACAGTCACGCCGACATCGACACCGCCATCGCGCATCTGCACGAGAGGGGTTTCCGGATCGTCGCCGCGCATCTCTCGGACCGGGCCGTGGACTTCCGGTCCTGGGACTACACGCAGCCCACGGCCCTGCTGATGGGCACGGAGAAATACGGCGTGAGCGAACGGGCGCTGGCGCAGGTGGACGGCGAGGTCACCATCCCCATGGTCGGCATGGTGGCCTCGCTCAACGTCTCGGTCGCCGCCGCCGTGATCCTCTACGAGGCCCAGCGGCAACGCGAGGCCGCTGGCCTCTATGACCGGCCGCGGCTCGACGAGGCCAAGATCCGGCGCCGCCTGTTCCGGCTCGGCTACCCGCGGCTGGCCGAACGCTACGACGCCCTCGGCCTGCCTTATCCGCGCATCGGCGAGGATGGGCAGATCCTCGACCCCATCCCCGAGGCCGTGCGCCTGCGTTCGGGATGACCGGAATCGGGATAGCTACGGAATCCACTGAATCCACGAAGAGTCTGTAATGGCCACGGAAGCACACGGAAGGACACGGAAAGGAAGTGAGGGGTGAGGAGTGAGGAGTGAAGTGTTCTTCCGTCATTCCGGCCAAGCGACCCGGCCTTCGCCGGGGCGCGCGAGCCGGAATCCAGAAACCACGCTGATCCGTGCCACCGATGGTTCATTTCATTCCTGGATTCCGGATCGGCACTCCGTGCCGTCCGGAATGACTGAAGGTGTGGATCCCGGATAACCCGCTTCGCGGGCTTCCGGGATGACTGTTGGTGAGTACTACATCCAAGAGAGGATTCGGCCACGGCGGCAGGGATCAGCGGGATTTCTGGATTCCGGGTCTCGCTTCGCTCGCCCGGAATGACGAAGAGGAGAAAACGCTCGCCCGGAATCACCTGCAATCCTTACCATGGTCGATGTTGAATGAAACGGTCATTCCTTTCCGTGGATTGAGTGAATTCCGTGGCCCTTACTTCTCTCTGCGTACTCTGCACCTCTGCGCTCTCTGCGTCATGTAACGAGGTTTCTTGCAGGAATCCCTTTCCGTGTCTTTCCGTGTGCTTCC
>JALVEM010000502.1 GCA_027030825.1 Thiohalobacter sp. | reverse complement strand
GCCTCCCATACGATGCGATTGGAAGGGAATTCCTGATCGGTGATGACGACATTGTCGCCCGCTTGCCAGTCGAGTCCCTGCGCGATGAAGGAGAGCCCTTCGGAAGTGTTCTTGAGCAGCGCGATCTCGTCGGTCCCGCGTGCATGGATCAGTCGTTGCAGGCGAGCGCGCAGCCGCTGCTCGGTCTCGAGCCAGCGGTCGTATTCGAGCGACCCGATCCGGGCATTCTCCATGGCGAATCGGGTCACGGTGTCGACCGTCCGTATCGGCCAGGGGGACACGGCCGCGTGATTGAGATGATGCAGCGCGGGATCGAGCTGAAAGAAATGATCGAAGGCTTGCATGGTTTTCCATAGAATAGCAGCGGATGGGCTCGGTACACGATCATACGCATGCAGACGAGGGCGGCAATGCGAATGCGCTCGGCCTTGCGCTGCTGCTGACCGGCGGCTTCATGATCGTGGAATTCGTGGGCGGCTGGATCGCCGGCTCCCTGGCCCTGATGGCCGATGCCGGACACATGCTCACGGACACCGCATCACTGGGAATCGCCTGGTACGCCGCACACGTGGCCCGGACGCGCCCGCCGGACCGCCTGCGCTCCTACGGCTATCATCGTGTCCAGATCGTGGCGGCGCTCGTCAATGGCGTCAGCTTCGTCTTCATCGTCGGCTGGATCTTCTACGAAGCCCTGCATCGGCTCATGGCGCCGGTGGCGATCCAGGGCGCCACCATGACGACCATCGCGGTGCTGGGGCTGCTGGTCAACCTCGCCGCCTTCGCCATCCTGCATCGTGGACATCGGCACGATCTGAACGTGCAGGGCGCCTTGCTGCACGTACTCGGCGACCTGCTGGGTTCCGTCGCCGCCATCGTGGCCGGCATGGTGATTCTCGCAACCGGCTGGACCCCCATCGACCCGATTCTTTCCGTGCTCGTGGCGCTCCTGATCCTGCGCAGCGCCAGCCGGCTGGTCAGGCAGTCGGTGCACATCCTCCTCGAAGGCACACCCGAGCATCTCGATGCCGAGGCCATCCGCCAGGCCCTCGTCGAGGAAATCCCCGGCGTCAGGGATGTGCATCACATTCACATCTGGTCGCTCACGCCGGATCGCCCGCTGGTGACCCTGCACGTGGATGTCATGAGCGATGCGGAATGTTCCCGGGTACTCAGGGAAGTCAAGCGGCTGCTTTCACGCAGATTCGATCTCGTGCATTCGACGGTGCAGGTCGAGCCGGACGGCTGCGTGGATGACATTGGATAAGTTCGCATAATGTATATTATGTTAAATTTCGCGAATACCGGCATGCAGACATGACATTCCCATTTGCCTTCTCGTTCATTGCAGCGCGGCCGCCTGCAGCAGGCTGCCGCAAAGCAGGAAAAACGCTGCCGACACAACTAGAGGGTGCAGCTCCATCCGTTTTTTCTTCAGCATGCGAATCATCGCAGTAATGATAATGCCGAGAATCGGCCAGAAGGCGTTGATGAGTATGGTGCGCCCGAGTCCGATACGCTCGAGAGAAAAAAAGAAGAAGGAATACGCAATGCCGAAGCTGACGACTCCGTGCACCAGAAAAGGCCACAAGGATGCCAGCCCATGATGCGATCGTACAACGCTGGCGAGCGGCCTTATGGCGAATGGAGCAAACAGGATTGTGCCAACGGTCAATGCGGACAGATTGGCTGCAATCGGATGCATATTCACCATACCCTTCTTCATGAAGAACTCTCCCAGCGCCCAGAACAGCGCCGTCATCAATCCCAGAAGTATACCCGTGCGGTCTACCATTCTTGATCGGGAACTCAGCATCAACATGATTGTACCGGTGGCTATGAATACCAGGCTGAGTGCCATGCCGGCATCAACAGTTTCATGCAGCACGAATACGGCCAATGCTACTGAAAACAATGGTTTGACCTTGCTGAAAAGCGCTGCGATATCCGCCCGTCCGCGCAAGGCGACGCCAGAGAAATAATAGACGCCAGTAGCCATGGGGAATGTGAAAAGACCAGCCAAAGCCAACTCTGCATTGAACATCATCGGTTCACGCAGTGTGCTGACAACTATAAACAGGACAAAAGTACCGGATATCATCGAAACCATCAGGCCTGCCAGTACATGAGCTGGTTGATCCTTGCTTGACGGATGGTTTATGCCGATGCTTATGACAGGTACCGACAATGCCCATAGAATGGCACTCGTGAACGCGAACAGGTAGTCAGGCATCGTCCAACCAGAATATGAGGACAGTTTGCATAACAAGCGGAATGGCGATCAATAGTGTTGACAGGATATTGTAGCGTCTATTGCGCGTTTCAGGCAGAGAACAATTGTATAAATGTCGGCATGTTGCATAAAGATCAGGAAACCAGAATCTGAAACCTGCAACAACAAGCACTCCTATGGCCAGGGAGGCGATTATTTCACTGTAATAAGCAAGAAGCATGATCAAGGCAAACAGCATGCAGGCAGTTGCAACATAGCGCGGGTTGATCGTGTATTTGTAGAAATGATGAACCATGATATTGCGTATGGTGTCTGTCTTGAATCGATTGAACATGGTGTCGAAAGAATCCACGCACAGGACGAACCCAATAAACGATATCGATGATGACATGAGTCCAAGCCAGAGTATTGCCTGTTTCCAGCGTGACTGAACCCCACTGAATGGAAGAATATCGACGATCTTGTCTATGATCAGCAAGGATACCGCGATAAGTATCGCAAGCACCTGCATTCCCGCACTTCCCTTTTTCTGATAGGTGTCGACCAGTTGTTCACTGCGTGCTGGTTTGTTGTCCCAGTGAAGACTGCTGTAACCCAGCAGTCTGCGTAAGGACTGAACTCTCAGGGGTCTTGTCATTCTTCCGCGACCTTCATCATCGCTGATTCTCGACTGGAAATAGACCCACCACATGGATATGTACAAAGAGATGTAAGTGATCAGCAGGGTGTGTTCGAGCAGCTCACTGGCCGAGATGCGCAGCCATTCATCGATATGGGGGCGCAATATTTTCAGATCACCTGCAAATCCGCTTGAGAGATCGTCCAAGAGATCCAGGTGTCCGGGAACGAACTGTGTAAGGAAAAGTAAGAGTGTGGTTGCTGGTACAGCCAGGTAAAGAGTTCGCCTCAGGATGTGAGGAACGGGATCACCCTCTTTCAGGTAAATGTGAAGTAGGTCAGTATTCAGGCTGTCCGGCGTAGTGTTGGTTTCGATATGTTCTTCAGTATTGTCTGTATTACGAGTCATGCGACAGACCACATTCGGCAATTCGATCTCCGCCGACATTATCAGAAGAGGATGCTGTTCGCCATCTCCAAAATAATAAGTCGCAGGGCAGGATCGATGCAGCCATTTCCTCGTATCCTGTTGGAACACTGCCCGCTGCCTCGTTCCGATGCCGACACTCATGTATAGCACTCGCCACCCCTCCCCCTCCGGCGGATTCAAGGCTTGATTTTCACTTGCACCGGACACATGTAGAATACCGGAAGGAATTCGGGAAAAATGTTAACTGTCTGAATATCAAAGGAAAATGCTATGGAGCTTCATGTCCGGTTCAAGAACGTGTCCGAGGCTTCCCACGAGCGGATCGAGCAGGACATTCGCCGGTATTACGAAAAACACAACATTGGCCCGCGGCTGGAGAAGTATTTTCAGCCGGATGTGCTGACGCTGTATGCGGATGTCGAGCGCAACCCGCATCACGAGCACCTCTATCGCGTGCGCTTTCGACTGCACGTACCGCACACCATCCTCGTGACCGAGGAGAGCGATTACGACCTGGAGCTCGCCATCCACCATGCGATGGAAGAACTGGGTCGACGTGTCGATCGTCATATCCACAAGCTGAAAAAGGATGCCGAATGGCGGCGCAAGGGCCGGCGTCAGAAGTTGCGTCAGCTCAAGAACCACCTGGAAGCGGTTCCGAGTGAGCAGCGACGCGACTTCATCGATCTCATCCGGCCGCATCTGCCGCATGTGGAGCAGATCGTCAAGCGCGAGCTGACCTGGCTGCGATCGGAAGGCAATCTGTCGCCGGACTATCCGACGACGCGGGATATTCTCGACGAGGCTCTGGTGCGTGCAAACCGGAACCTGCCGGACAAGCCGGAATGGATGGATGCCGAGCAGTGGATGATCAAGCACGTGCTGACCGTGCTGGAAGAAGAGACGAAGAAGTACCTGGAGTCGGTTTCCTCACTGCATACGGAGATCAGGCTTCCTCCCGATGCCATCGATGTGTCCGAGAAGATGGTCCAGGAGGAGTTCATGGAATTCTATCAGCCGGACGACATGCTGAGAATCGAGGATATGTTGCCGGCGCCCGAGGATGCGGATCCCGAGGTTCGGATGGAACATCGCGAACGATCTCACCTCCTCTTCCACGCCATGCGCAAGCTGCCGGTCAGTTGGCGTCGGGCCATCGAGCTGGTGCATGCGGAAGGCTACTCGGAAAAGGAAGCGGCTGAACTGCTCGGAACCGACGAGGAGACGGTCAGGCGCTGGCTCGACTTGGCCGATACCTATCTGAAGGCCAAATTGATCGAGAAGGGTTACGCCTTGCCGGAAGCGGACGAGGACGAGCCGGCGATCCAGACGCTGCTGGCCAAGGCGCCGCCGCCGGCTGAAGAAGACGAGGCCGAACTTCAAAAGGAGCTGGAGGCCCTGGCCGAGGAGTGACCCGCCTCGATCCGGCGGTCACCATCCGGAATGACGGAGGGGAAATGGATGAAAGGGCCGGTGTTTCCACCGGCCCTTTCGTTTTCCCGCGATTGCCGGGCTCGCTTACTGCTGCTGCTGGCTCTGATAGTAGTCCATGAGGATCTGGGCCACTTCCGGACGCGAGAACTCCGGCGGCGGCGCAATCCCCTGCCCCAGCATCTCGCGCACCTTGGTGCCGGAGAGCAGGATGAAGTCTTCCTTGGTGTGATCCGGGGCATCGCGCATCATCACCACCTTGCCGAGCTTCTTCGAGTAGGCCGTGTGGTCGGCCCGGAAGATCTCGATCTCGAGCGCACCCGGCGGCACCTCGGTATCGAAGATGGTCTGGGCGTCGAAGGCGCCGTAGTAGTCGCCCACACCGGCATGGTCACGGCCGATGATGAAATGGGTGGCGCCCATGTTCTGGCGGAAGTAGGCATGCAGCACGGCCTCGCGCGGTCCGGCATAGAGCATGTCGAAGCCGTAGCCGGTGATCATCACCGTGTTCGGCGGGAAGTAGAGCTCGACCATCTTGCGGATGGCGGCATCGCGCACCGGGGCCGGGATGTCACCGGGCTTGAGCTTGCCGAGCAGCATGTGGATGACCAGGCCGTCGGCGTTGACGGCCTCCATGGCCATCTTGCAGAGTTCCTCGTGGGCCCGGTGCATGGGGTTGCGGGTCTGGAAGGCCACGACCTTCTCCCAGCCGCGCTCCTTGATCTCGTTGCGGATCTCGACGGCGGTGCGGAAGGTGTCGGGGAAGTCCGTCTGGAAGTAGCTGAAGTTGAGTACCCGGATCGGACCCGAGATGGCGAAGCGCCCCTGACTGTTGAAGGCCTTCACGCCGGGGTGTTCCATGTCCAGGGTGCGGAACACCTTCTCGGTCATGAGCGCCATCTGCTCGTCGGTGACCTCCTCGATGGCCTGGACGTCCTGCACGGCGATGACCGGGTTGCCTTCCACGTTCGGGTCGCGCAGCGCGATGCGGGATGCCCCCTCGATGGCCGAGACGTCCGGCACCAGGTTCAGGATCGGCACCGGGAAGAAGCGGCCGTCGGTGGTGCGCATGGTCTCGGCCACGCTCACGGCATCCGCCACGTTCATGTAACCCTCGAAGGGGGTGAAATAGCCGCCTCCCAGCATCACGGCGTTGCCGGCGGCGGACGAGCTGATGACGACGGAGGGCAGGCTCTCGGCCTCGTGCGCGAGCGCATCGTGTTCTTCGGGGTCGTAGACGAACAGGGGCTTCAGCTCATCGGAGCCAACGGGTCTGATCATGGCATCTTCTCCTCGTGGTTCGGCCTGTCAATCGAAGCGGTTGTGAAAGACGGTGCCGGCGAAGGAATACCCCTGCACACCGTCTAGGAATGGCGCGCATCATAGCATGGTTGGAAACCGGCTGCAGTTGTCATAAGTCATTGTTCTATACCTATTTTCCCGGCTAATGACATACCTGGCCGCATGTGCGGCCCGGGATTTTATAATTATTGTGAAATCAAGTGAATAGAAAAAACATGTGAGAATCTTCCTCAATCCTGTTCCACGGGCGCCTTGATGCTGATCGCCCCCCGGATGTCGCCCGCCTTGAAGCCGGTGGCGAGATCGTGCGGATAGAGCGTCTCCAGAGTCCTGCGGATCTCCGGCGAGATGGTTGCCGGATCGCCATGACACATCAGGCACATGGGACGGGTGCCGATGGCCTTCATGTAGCGGTAATACTTTCTGCCCGTCGGGTCGGTCACGATCTCCGCCACCTCCATCCGGTCCGGTTTCTCGCCCTTGGCGCGCCGCTGCTCGAAGGCCTGGAGCTGGGCGGCTTCCCAGTCGTCGGGCATGCCAAGCATGGGATTGCGGTATTTCAGGCTCACGCGGGTCATCTTCCAGCCGCGCAAGCGGGATTGTTCGCCGGTGATGGCAGGCGCCTTGTCCTTGCAGACGGAGAGTGCCTTGACCGGCCCGCCGGAGCCCAGCGCGGCCTTCATCTCCCCGGCGAGCTGCTTCATGAAACGCATGCTCGCTGCGCGCGCCTCTGACCGGAAGCTGGCCAGGTCGTCGGTTTCGGCCGATGCGACGGCGGGGATCGAGATCGATGCAAGCAGAAGCAGGATTCCGGCGTGTTTCATCACATGCCCTCCTTTCGCTGGCAGTTGGAGGATGAAAGTTGCCTGCGATGATGCGGTCCGCCAGTCGGGATTTCAAGAGACGGCTTGATCTGGCAGATAAGGGCAGCAACAAGGTCACTGGCTGCCGTGTCGACAGATCAGACCTCGGCGGAGAGGTAGGCGATCCAGCCTGCATCGGCCTCGCCGCGGCGCACGGGTCGGAAGATGCCGTCGGGTTCGCCCTCCTCGTCCGTGCCCTGCCAGTAGACGGTGACTTTCCTGAAACCGGCCTCGCGCAGGATCTCCTGCAGTTCCGGCAGGGTCCAGAGACGCCAGTGATAGACGAAGGCGCGTTTCAGCTTCGATCCGTCCGGAAAATGGAAGTGGATGTAGCAGGTCAACCGACCGGTGACCGGATCGTAGTGGTGCTGGTCCCAGACATAGGTGAAATCCTCGTGCTCGGTTTCTTCCTCGATCTCGCGATACGCATCGTAGCCGCCGAAGGCATCCAGCAGGAAGACACCGTCATCGGCCAGGCTTTCACGGACGCTGCGGAAGTAGTCGCGCAGGCGGTCGCGTCTGGTGAAGACCTGATAGCTGAAGTTCATCGCCAGCACCAGATCGGGCGGCTCGGGTGTGTCGGCCTCGAGCACGTCCTGCTCCAGCAGCACCACCCGCGCGCGCTGATCGGTATCGAGCCGGCCGAGGTTGTGCCTGCGGGCCCATGCCAGCACCTCGGGATCCAGATCGATCCCGTAGGCGCGGTTGCGCTTGCGGCGCCTGACCCATTCGCAGCACATCCGCGCCGTGCCGCAGAAGTCTTCCCGCAACACCTGTGGTGTACGGCCGCGCAGTTGCCGGAAAGTGGCGTTGACGAAGTCGTATTCGAACTCGGTGTCCTGAACGGAGCGCTCGTAGAGCCGATGCCGATCGGCCCGATCGGCCATCGTGGGTCCTTTGCGCTTGCCCTTGCGTTTGTTGCTGTGGTGCCTTGCTGCCGGCATGTCGCCTCCTGTCGACCAGCCGCAATCTTACCGCATGGAGGCAGACATGCTAGTGTTTCGGCCATGGAAACACTCATGAATCTGATGCTGGCGCTGGCCCTGGGCTTGTTGATCGGCATGGAGCGCGGCTGGCACGAGGAACACGAACAGGGGGCGCGCTTCGCCGGCATCCGGACCTTTGGCCTCATCGGGTTGCTGGGCGGGCTGTGGGCGCTGCTGGCCAGTCAGCTCGGCGATCTCCTGCTGGCGATCTCCTTCGCCTCGGTGGCCGCCGTGGTGGTCATCGCCCACATCGAATCCATGCGGATCGATCGCGATCAGGGCATCACCACGGTCATCGCCGCCCTGCTGACCTTCGGCATCGGTGCGCTCTGCCTGCGCGGCATGCGCATCGAGGCGGCCGCCAGTGCCGTGGTGATCGCCTTCCTGCTCAATCTCAAGCCCCAGCTGCATGGCCTGCTCAGAAGGATCTCTCCGGAGGAGATGCGCGGCGTCCTCAAGCTGCTGCTGATCTCCGTGGTGCTCCTGCCCCTGCTGCCCAATCGCAATTACGGTCCCTGGGGCGCATTCAATCCCTACGAGATCTGGTGGTTCGTGGTGCTCGTGGCGGGCATCTCGTTTCTGGGCTACATCGCCATGCGCCTGTTCGGCAGCGGGCGCGGCATCCTGATCACCGGCCTGCTGGGCGGGCTGACTTCGTCGACGGCCACCACCCTGCATTTCTCCCATCTTCACAGGCAGGGTCAGGATCCCGATCTGCTCGCCGCCGGCATCCTGGTGGCCTCCTCGATCATGTTCCCCCGGGTGCTCTTCATCGTCTCGATCGTCAATCCTGCACTCTTCCTGCCCCTGGTCGCGCCCATGACGGCCATGTTCCTGATGTCACTGGCGAGCGGCGCCTGGCTCTATCGTCGGCGTCCGGCGGACGGCAGCGACATGGCGCCCGTGCTGGGCAATCCGTTCGAGCTGGGACCGGCGTTGAAGTTCGGGGTGCTTCTGAGCTTCGTGATCTTCGCCACCAGCGCCCTCAAGGCCTGGCTGGGGTCCGAGGGCGTCTATCTGGCCGCCGGGGTTTCCGCCCTGGCGGATGTGGATGCCATCACGTTGTCACTGGCGCGGCTGGCCGAGCAGGACCTGGCGCCGCGGGTGGCGTGCAACGGCATCCTGCTTGCTTCGGTGGCCAACACGCTCGTCAAGGGCGGCTTCGCGCTGGCCATCGGCGGAATGCGGCTGGGCGGTCGCGTGCTGCTGGGATTCACCGTCACACTGGCATGCGGCGGAGCGGTCTTTCTCCTGACGCAAGGTCACTTCTTCAGCTGATAGCGACGCACGGCGCGGTTGTGCTCTTCCAGGGTGCGGGAGAATACGTGGCGGCCGTCACCGGTGGCCACGAAATACAGGGCATCGCCCGGGGCCGGATGCAGCGCGGCATGAATGGCGGCACGGCCGGCCATGGCGATCGGCGTGGGCGGCAGGCCCTTGCGGGTATAGGTGTTCCAGGGCGTGTCGCGCTTCAGATCGCGACGTCGGAGATTGCCGTCGAAGGCCTCACCCAGCCCGTAGATGACGGTGGGATCCGTCTGCAGCCGCATGCCGCGCTGAAGTCGCCGGATGAAGACGCCGGCGATCATGGGGCGCTCTTCGGGGACGGCGGTTTCCTTCTCGATGATGGAGGCGAGGATCAGGGCTTCATATGGGGTCTTCAGAGGGAGGTCGGGCGCCCTCGCCGCCCATTCCTCATCCAGCACCTTGCGCAGTGCCCGCCATGCGCGGGCCAGCAGCGCCAAGTCCGTTTCGCCTCGGGGCACGAACCAGGTGTCGGGCAGGAAGGCGCCTTCGAGAGAGGGCCAGGGAATCTCGAGCGCGGACAGAACGGCGTCGTCGGTCATGTCGGAAATCCTGTGTTCCAGGAAATCCGCCGATTCCAGACGGGCCCTGAGTTCACGCCAGGTCGTGCCTTCGATGATGGTGAAGGGATACTGGCGCACCTTGCCGCTGGCCAGCAGGGCGAGCAGCTCGCGCGGGGTGAGCGGCGGTTGCAGGAAGTATTCACCTGCACGCAGGCGCGAGGCGAGACCCGTCTCCCGGCCTAGCAGCTTGAGGTAGAAGGGCTTCTCCAGCCAGCCTTCCCGGGCCAATCGTTCCGACAATCCGCTCAGCGTCTCACCGCGGTGAACCGTAAAGGTGACACCTTTCTCGGGCAGGGCCAGGGGCGTTTCCGTGAACTGCCTGTAGTCGTGCCACAGCATCCATGCGACCAGGCCGATGCAGAACAGCGGACAGGCGACGATGACGATCCAGCGTTTCATGCGGGCAGTCCCTCGTTGCCTTCGAGCACCGCGGCCAGTCGGCGTACAAACCGTCGGCTTGCAGGTCCAACGGGCCAGGTATGTGCTTCCAGCGCCACGACCGGACGGATCCCCCGTACGCTGTTGGTCATGAAGACCTCCTCTGCTTCGAGGAGATCGTTGCGGTCGAATCGACGCGAGACGATTTCGATGCCCTCCTGTCGCGCCCATCCCAGCACGGCGCGACGCAGAATGCCGGCGACACCACAGACCTCGAGCGCCGGCGTATGCAGCACCCCGTTGCGCATCCAGAACAGATTGCTCTGCACGCCCTCGACCGGATGGCCGTCCTGATCGCACAGGATGCCCTCTTCGATCTCGGGATCGGACCACTCGCTGCGGGCGAGCACCTGATCGAGGCGGTTGAGGTGCTTGATCCGCGCCAGCGCGGGCTGGTGCGAGAGGCGGTGCCGGCACCAGCGGATCCGCATGCCGGAATCCGCGTCGATGCGCGTCGGGGCAGGGAACACGTGCCAGTAACGATGCGGTGTCGAACCGTTTCTGGCATAGCCACGTTCGCCGCTGCCCGAGGTCAATACGAATTTCAGTACCGCATCCGGACGATGCGCGGCGACCAGGGGCGCCTCCTTCTCGAATTCCGCGGGCATCTCGAGCCCCAGCCGCCGGCAGCCTTCCTGCAGGCGTTCGGCATGCCAGGGCAGGAACGGGATACGGCCTTGAACGACGCGCAGCGTCTCGAACAGGCCGTCGCCGTAATGCAGGCCCCGATCCATCGGATCGACACAATGGCCGGGGCGGCCGTCGATGATCGTCTCCAGCGCATGCATGGGGCTACTATGCCACGCCGAGCGCCTTCAGCAAGCCCAGGGCCTTGGCCCGTGTCTCATCGAGTTCCCGTTCCGGAACCGAGTCCGCCACGATGCCGGCACCGGTCCGGAAGCGGACGCGATCGCCTTCCTGCACCAGGGTTCGGATGAGGATGTTCAGATCCATGTGGCCGCGGTGATCGAGATAGCCCATCGATCCCGTATAGGCGCCCCGCCCTTCCCCTTCGATTTCCGCGATGATCTCCATGCAGCGCACCTTGGGACAGCCGGTGATGGTGCCGCCGGGAAAGACCGCCTCGATGATCTTCCCCGGCGTGGTTTCCGGTCTCAGCGTTCCGGTGACCTCGGAGACGATGTGATGGACGTGGGCATAGTGTTCCAGGGTCATGAATTCGCTCACATGGACGGAACCGGTCCGGCTCACCCGTCCCAGATCGTTGCGTTCCAGATCGATCAGCATCACGTGTTCGGCCCGTTCCTTGGGATGCGCGATCAGTTCCGCGGAGAGCCGGGCGTCGTCTTCGCTGTTTCGCCCACGGGGCCGGGTGCCGGCGATGGGCCGGGTGCGTATCCGTCCGTTCGAGACCTCGATCAGACGCTCGGGCGAGGAAGAGAGGATGGTCAGCTCCTCGAACAGGGCCAGGCCGTTGAAAGGCCCCGGGTTGGCCGTGCGCAGCGCGCCATAGAGTGCGACCGGATCCGGCGGCTGCGCATAGGCAAGTTCCCAGCCGCGGGAGAGGTTGACCTGGAAGACGTCACCTTCACGGATGTAATGCAGGATGCGAAGGACGCCCTCGAGATACTCGGCAGGATCGGCCTCGGTGACGCGGGCCGGTTCGGGGAGGCGGTCGGCGATGCCATCGTTCCTGCAGCCGGCTGCATGGAGCGCCTCGCGCATCGTCTGCAATCGATCGGGATCATCGCTCTCGTCGATCAGCCGGAGACTGCCCGTCGTCCGGTCGACAATCACGGCGCTCGGGACACGCACCGCCATGGCGATCGGCGTGCCCGTCTTGGGCAGTGCGAGCTTTGGTTCGATCTCGCCGGCGAGTTCGTAGCCGAGATAGAGGAACCAGCCGCCCGTGAAAGGCAGGGATGATTTTCTCTCCGGCTGCTCGACCCTGTCCGAACGGTACCAGGCATCGAGTGCGTCCAGGAAGCGGCCGGCTTTCGCGTGCGGTCCTTCGAGTCGCCCGTCGGGCCAGAGGGTCAGGCATTCACCGGGAAACCCGAACAGGAGATCGAAGCGGCCCTGCGGACCGGGTGCGTTGCTCTGCAGCAGGAACGGAAATCGCTCCGGGTGCGAGGCGACGATCCCGAGCGGATCGAAGCCCTTGCCCGCATGTTGCATCGAGGCGGACACGGGGCCGATCATGCCGGAAAGACGCGGGGATCAGTCTTCGAAGCGGCGCAGAACGATCGTGCCATTGGTGCCGCCGAAACCGAAGGAATTGGAGAGGGCGACATCGATCTTCATGGGACGGGCCTGGTTCGGAACATAGTCGAGATCGCACTCGGGATCGGGGTTCTCGAGATTGATCGTGGGAGGAGCCACCTGGTCCCGGATCGCGAGCACGGAGAAGACGGCTTCCACGCCTCCGGCCGCCCCGAGCAGGTGTCCGATCATGGACTTTGTGGAGCTGACAGCCAGGCGGTAGGCATGTTCGCCGAACGCCGACTTGATGGCCTGGGTCTCGGCCACGTCACCCGCGGGCGTGGAAGTGCCGTGGGCATTGATGTAGTCCACATCTTCGGGCGAGAGGCCGGCGTCACGCAGGGCATTGCGCATGCAGCGTACCGCGCCCTCCCCGCCCTTGGCGGGCTGGGTCATGTGCCAGGCATCGGCGCTCATGCCGTAGCCCGCCAGCTCGGCATAGATGGTGGCGCCCCTGGCCCGGGCGTGTTCGAGGGACTCGAGCACCATGACGCCGGCGCCGTCGCCGAGAACGAAACCGTCGCGGTCCCGGTCCCACGGCCGGCTGGCCTTCTCGGGCGCGTCGTTGCGGGTCGAGAGCGCCCGGGCCGCAGCGAATCCGCCCACACCCAGTGGCGTGGAAGCCTTCTCGGCGCCGCCCGCCACCATGACATCGGCATCGCCGTACATGATCATGCGCGCGGCCTCGCCGATGTTGTGGGTGCCCGTGGTGCAGGCCGTCACGATCGCGATGTTCGGTCCCTTGAGCCCGTACTGGATGGAGAGATTGCCGGAGATCATGTTGATGATGCTCGCCGGCACGAAGAAGGGCGAGATGCGGCGCGGACCGTTCTCGATCAGCTGCGCATGATTGCTCTCGATCGTGGTCAGACCGCCGATGCCGGAACCGATGGCCACGCCGATGCGTTCGGCGTTCTCCTCCGTGATCTCGAGACCGGCATCCTCGATGGCCTGGGCCCCCGCGGCCATGCCGTAATGGATGAAGGGATCCATCTTTCGGGCTTCCTTGGGGGACATGTAGCGGGTGACGTCGAAGTCCGGGACGGTGCCGGCGAACTTCACACTGAATGCGGAGGTGTCGAATTCCTCGATGGGACGGATGCCGCTGCGACCGGCGAGAATGCCCTGCCAGCTTGTTTCGACATCGGTGCCGAGCGGAGTGACGAGGCCGAGACCGGTGATGACGACGCGACGTTTGGACATGCTGGGATCCCGTTCAATGCATTGCAGGGGTGCCGGGTTGCCGGTACCCCTGCCTGAAGAAGGCCCTTCGGGAGTCCTGCCCCGTCTGGAGCGGGATGCTCGCGAATCAGTTCAGGTGTTCGTTGATGTAGTCGATGGCCTGCTGGACGGTCGTGATCTTTTCGGCCTCCTCGTCCGGGATTTCGCACTCGAACTCCTCCTCGAGCGCCATGACGAGTTCGACGGTGTCGAGTGAATCCGCGCCAAGATCGTCCACGAAAGAGGCGTTGTTGGTCACGTCCTCTTCCTTGACTCCCAGCTGTTCCACCACGATTTTCTTGACGCGATCTTCTACGCTGCTCATTTAGGTCATTCCTCCGAGAATTGGCAGATCGAACTGCGCGCGTATTGTATTGAAAAGCCCCGGCGCATGCCACAGGACACCGGGCATGATCTGAAAATGTGTGCCTTTACAGTCACCTATGCCATGTACATCCCGCCGTTGACGTGCAGAGTCTCGCCGGTGACGTAGCCGGCCTGCTCGGATGCCAGGAAGGCCACGGCGGCGGCGATGTCTTCCGGCGCGCCCAGCCGGCCGAGCGGGATCTCGGCGAGCAGGGCTTCCCGCTGATCATCGCTCAGCGCCCGGGTCATGTCCGTGTCGATGAATCCCGGCGCCACCGTGTTGACCGTGATGCCACGGCTGCCGACCTCGCGGGCGAGCGACTTGGCAAAGCCGATCATGCCCGCCTTGGCCGCGGCGTAGTTGGTCTGGCCGGCATTGCCGGAGACGCCGACCACGGAGGCAATGTTGATGATGCGGCCGAAACGCGCCTTCATCATGCCGCGCAGCACGGCCCGGCTCATGCGGTAGACGGAATTGAGGTTGGTCTCGATGACCGAAGTCCATTCCTCTTCCTTCATGCGCATGAGCAGGTTGTCGCGCGTGATGCCGGCGTTGTTGACCAGGATCAGCGGGCTGCCGGGATCCTTCGCGATGCGTTCCATGAGGGCCTCGACCGAGCCGGGATCACTCACGTCGAGCACTTCGCCTCGTCCGCGAATGCCCTTCTCCTCGAAACGCGCGCCGATGGCGCGGGCGCCGTTCTCGGTGGTCGCCGTGCCGATCACCACACAACCATCGGCACCCAGGCGATCGGCGATGGCGGCGCCGATGCCGCGACTGGCGCCGGTGACGAGTGCGATCCTGTCCGTCATCTGTTCGTTCCTTTCTTCAGTTGGAGGTCAAGGCCTCGAGCGCCTGCTCGAGCGACTCCGGATCCACCACAGGCCAGATCGGGAAGCGTCGGTCGATGCGACGATTGAGGCCGGTCAGCACCTTGCCGGGGCCGCATTCGATCAGCATCTCGATGCCTGCGGACTGCATGGCCCGGATGGTCTCCACCCATCGGACCGGGCTGTAGAGCTGGCGCACCAGTGCATCACGAATGGCATCGGGGATTTCGTGCGCAGCCACATCGGCATTCTGCAGCACGGGAAAGACCGGAGGGCGGATGGTCGCATCGGCCAGGATCTCCGCGAAGCGTTCGGCGGCGGGCTTCATGAGTGCGCAATGGGACGGCACGCTCACCGGCAGGCGTATCACCTTCTTTGCGCCACGCTCCCGGGCAAGTGCCATGGCGCGTTCCACAGCCTCGGCAAGGCCGGCGATGACCACCTGGCCGGGCGAGTTGTAATTGACCGGCTCGACGACCTGTCCCTGTGCCGCTTCGGCGCAGACGGCCTCCACGGCCTCGTCTTCCAGCCCGAGGATGGCCGCCATGGCGCCGCTGCCTTCGGGCACGGCTTCCTGCATAAGACGGCCGCGTTCGGCGACGACCCGTATCGCTTCAGGAAAATCCATGCTTTCCGCCGCGACCAGGGCGGCATACTCGCCCAGGCTGTGGCCGGCGCCCAGCCCGGGCATCGGGCCGCCCTGCTCCCGCCAGACCCGCCAGGTGGCGATGTCGGCGGCCAGCATCACCGGCTGGGTATTGGCCGTCTGGTTCAGGACTTCTTCCGGACCCTGCCGGGACAGCAGCCAGAGATCCTTCCCCAGGACGTCCGAGGCCTCGTCGAACGTGGCTCGCACGGTGGGGAATTCCTCGGCGAGATCGGCCAGCATGCCGAGCGACTGCGATCCCTGGCCGGGAAAGACGAAACCGATGCGACTGCTCATGCCTTCTCCTTCGGATTCAGCTTCTCGCGACGAAGTGATTCAGAAGACCGCCAGCACGGATCCCCAGGTGAACCCGCCGCCGAAGGCCTCCATGAGCAACGTCTCCCCGCGGCGAATACGCCCGTCGCGCACGGCCACGTCCAGCGCCAGGGGTACCGAGGCCGCGGAGGTGTTGCCATGCCGGTCCACCGTGATGACCACCCGTTCCGGGGGCAGATCCAGCTTGCGCGCGGTGGCGTTGATGATGCGGATGTTGGCCTGATGGGGCACCAGCCAATCCACGTCCTCCCGCTGCAGCCCGTTGGCGGCCAGCGTCTCGTCCACGA
The DNA here is from genome assembly GCA_027030825.1 of Thiohalobacter sp. GTDB lineage: Bacteria > Pseudomonadota > Gammaproteobacteria > Thiohalobacterales > Thiohalobacteraceae > J048. The sequence continues at coordinate 4,859 of JALVEM010000502.1, read as the reverse complement.
TCCGGCCCAGGGTGTTGACGGCCACCTTGAAGACCTCGTTGCCCTTCATGCGGATGGTGGCCTCGCCCGACCGCAGTTTCTCGAGCCCGGAGGAGACGCCCACGGGCACGGTCAGCAGACTCTCGTATTTTCCGTCGCAATGCAGGTGCGAGGAAAGGATGCCGGGTGTCTCGGAGGCCTCCAGCACGACGGCGCCGGCACCGTCGCCGAACAGCACGCAGGTGCTGCGATCCGTCCAGTCGACGATGCGCGAGAGCGTCTCGGCGCCGATCACCAGCGCACAGCGTGCGCTGCCGGTGCGTATGAACTTGTCCGCGATGCCGAGCGCATAGATGAACCCGGTGCAGACGGCCTGCACATCGAACGCCGGGCAGCCGTGGATGTCCAGCCGTTGCTGGACGAGGCAGGCAGTGCTCGGGAAGACGCGATCCGGCGTCGTCGTGGCCACGACGATGAGATCGACCTCCGACGGCTTGCGTCCGGCCGCCTCGAGCGCCCGCCGCGCCGCATGCTCGGCCAGGTCGCAGGTCGTCTCGCCTTCTGCGGCGATATGGCGTTCATGGATGCCGGTCCGCTCCACGATCCAGTCGTGGCTGGTATCGACCATGCGCTCGAGGTCGTGGTTGGTCAGGACCTTCTCCGGCAGATAGCCGCCGGTGCCCGTGATGCGTGCGTATGTCGTCACACTGCCTGCCTTTCCGTGAGAAGCGTTTCCAGGCGATGGTCGATGAGTCCGGGCACGTTCATCGCGCCCTCCCGGGCGGCCTCCTCGATGGCGTGGGCAAAGGCCAGGCGGTCGGCGCTGCCGTGGCTCTTGACTACGATGCCGCGCAGACCCAGGAGGCTGGCGCCGTTGTAGCGGCGCGGATCCATGCGTCTGCGCAGGCCCCGGATGACCGGCAGCGCCACCATCCCGGCGAGGCGCGTGAGCAGGTTGCGCCGGAATTCCTCGCCGAGGAAATGGGCGATCATTCTGGCCACGCCTTCGGAGGTCTTGAGCGCCACGTTGCCCACGAAGCCGTCGCAGACCACCACGTCCGCGGTGCCCTTGTAGATGTCGTCGCCTTCGACAAAGCCGATGTAGTTGAGGGAGGTCGCGGCAACGAGGCGCGCGGCCTCCTTGATCTGGTCGTTGCCCTTGATTTCCTCTTCGCCGATGTTGAGCAGGCCGACCCTGGGCGAGGCGTTGCCGTCCACCGCCTGCACCAGCACCGATCCCATGACGGCGAACTGGAACAGGTGTTCGGCGGTGCAGTCGATGTTGGCGCCCAGATCGAGCATGAGCGTGTGTCCCTGCATGGTGGGGATGGTGGTGGCGATGGCCGGGCGGTCGATGCCGGGCAGGGTCTTCAATACATAGCGGGCGGTGGCCATGAGCGCACCGGTGTTCCCCGCGCTGACACAGGCGTCCGCCTCCCCGCTCTTGACCAGTTCGATGGCCCGCCGCATGGACGACTTCTTCTTGAAGCGAAGCGCGTGCGACGGCGTCTCGTCCATGGTGACGACCTCGGGCGCATGTTCGATGCGCAACCGTCCCGACTCGCGCGCCTCGGCCAGCGGCCCGCCGATCCGTGCCTCGATCTGCGCCTCGTCTCCCACCAGAATCAGGGCGACATCGTCGCGGCTGCCCAGCACGGATTCGGCTGCCGGCAGCACCACGGACAGGCCGTGATCGCCCCCCATGGCGTCCAGTGCGATGACGGTGCGACTTTCGCTCACCTCGATGCTTTCCTCAACAAACGACGCGGCGCGCCCGACCCGATGGCCGGTGCGCGCCGTCGCGACCGGGACAGGCTCCGATCAGTCTTCGGTGCGGTCGATGACCTTGCGGCCCCTATAATAGCCGTCGGGCGTGATGTGATGACGCAGATGGGTCTCGCCGGTCGTCGGGTCGATGGACAGGGCCGGGTTGCGCAGCCGGTCATGGGAACGACGCATGCCGCGCTTGGAAGGAGTCTTTCGGTTCTGCTGGACTGCCATGAGTCTTCTCCTGCTCGACGGGCGAAACCGCCCGCTTGCCTTTGCTTTCCTGCACTCGGTGTTTCAGTGTCCGCCGGAATCCCCGTCTTCCGGTGTCCGGCGCAGCTGCGCGAGAATCGAGAACGGGTTCTCGCGTTGTGCCGCTTCCTCGAGTTTCTCCGGCGCGCCGGAGGGTGCCTCGGGCGGTTCGCAGCTGCCGGCTGCGTGACGCGGAATCAGCGGCAGCGAGAGCAGCACCTCGTTCTCCACCAGCTCCCGCGGCGACACCTTGCCGGAGACGTTCAGCAAGGGTTCGAACCCTTCCGGCAGGCGGGCCGCCATGGCCTCGCTCTCGACCAGATACAGTTCGAACGCGAGATCGACCGGAAGCTCGACCGCCTCGAGACAGCGCTGGCAGGGCATTCTCAGCCGTCCGGTGATGCTGCCGCGAACACCGGGCCTGCGGTCTTCGAGCCGGGTGAAGTCGATGACTGCGCTCAGGCTGCCCTCGGTGTCGCTGAGCAATTCCGACAGCCGCGCCAGCGAGGCCAGAGGAATCTCTCCCTCGAGCCGCTCCCGGCGCTCCACCAGGGCCAGAGGATCCACCCACTCGGGGAGACGCGCTTGCATAAGCCGCGAATCATAAACAACTCCCATCCATGTGTCAAAGCACGAACGCTTGTGAAAGGCGAATCAGGAAGAATGCATGCCGCTGAATGGAAAGGGGAAAATCCCGTCTCCTCCCGGACTGGCGACTGACAGCGCGGCCGGATTCGGGTATGGTTTTCCGAAACCACACGGGGACAGGTCTTGATACGCAAGCTGCTCATCGCCAACCGTGGCGAAATCGCCGTGCGCATCGTGCGCGCCTGCCAGGAAATGGGCATCCGGTCGGTGGCCATCTATACCGATGCCGACCGCCACGCCCTGCACGTCAAGAAGGCCGACGAGGCCTACCACATCGGTCCGGATTCGGTGGCCGGCTATCTCAACGTGCACCGCATCGTGAACATCGCCCGGGCCGCCGGCTGCGACGCCGTCCATCCCGGATACGGCTTTCTGTCGGAGAATCCCGAATTCGCCCGCATCTGCAGCCAGCGCGGGCTGAGATTCGTCGGGCCGCCCGCCGAGGTCATCCGGCGCATGGGCGACAAGATCGAGGCCCGCAACGCCATGAAGGCCGCCGGCGTGCCCGTGGTGCCGGGCAGCGACGGCAACCTGGAGAGCCTCGACGAGGCTCTGGCCCTGGCCGAGCGCATCGGGTATCCGGTCATGCTCAAGGCCACCTCGGGCGGTGGCGGCCGCGGCATCCGCCGTTGCGAGCATCCGGCCGATCTGCGCCGCAACTACGAGCGGGTGATCTCCGAGGCCACCAAGGCGTTCGGGCGCGCCGAGATCTTCCTCGAGAAGTGCATCGATCATCCGAAGCACATCGAGGTGCAGATCCTGGCCGACCATCACGGCAATGTAGTGCATCTATTCGAGCGCGACTGCTCCATTCAGCGCCGGCATCAGAAGCTCATCGAGATCGCGCCCTCCCCGCAGCTGACCGAAGCGCAGCGCCAGGGGGTCTGCGAGCACGCAGTGCGCGCCGCACGGGCCGTCGGCTATCGCAATGCCGGCACCGTGGAGTTCCTGCTCGACTCCGGGGGCCGGTTCCATTTCATGGAGATGAACACCCGCCTGCAGGTCGAACACACGGTCACGGAGGCCATCACCGGCATCGACATCGTGCGCGCCCAGCTCTGCATCGCAGCCGACGAACCGCTCGCCCTGTCGCAGGAGGCGATCGGCCGGCGCGGCTACGCCATCGAGTTCCGCATCAATGCCGAGGATCCCAAGAACGACTTCCTGCCGAGCTTCGGGCGCGTGACGCGCTACTTCGCTCCGGGCGGGCCCGGGGTGCGCACGGACGCGGCCATCTATACGGGCTACGAGATCCCGCCCTACTACGATTCCATGTGCGCCAAGCTCACCGTCTGGGCGCTGGACTGGGAACAGGCGGTGCAGAGGGCCGCGCGTGCACTGCGGGACATGGGCGTCTACGGGGTGAAGACGACCATTCCCTATCATCTCGAGATTCTGGGAACGCCCGAATTCCGCAGCGGGCGATTCGATACGGGATTCGTGGAGGCGCACCCCGAGCTCGCCGGCTACACCACGGAACCCAGCACGCGCGAACTGGCCACGGCCATGGCGGCGGCGATCGCCGCCCATGCCGGTTTCTGAGGAGAACCCAATGGAGGATCGAGTCCAGCTCACCGAGGTCGTGCTGCGCGACGGGCACCAGTCGCTGATCGCCACGCGCATGCGCACGGAAGACATGCTGCCGATCTGCGGCGCGCTCGACCAGGCCGGCTACTGGTCGCTCGAGGTCTGGGGCGGCGCGACCTTCGATGCCTGCCTGCGCTATCTCAAGGAGGATCCCTGGGAACGGCTGCGGCGCCTGCGCGAGGCTTTGCCGAACAGCCGCCTGCAGATGCTGTTGCGCGGCCAGAACCTGCTCGGCTACCGGCACTATGCCGACGACGTGGTGGAGGCCTTCGTCGCAAGAGCCGCGGCCAACGGCATCGACGTGTTCCGTATCTTCGATGCGCTGAACGACGTCCGCAATCTCGTCACGGCCATTCGCGCCGTCAAGGCGGCCGGCAAGCATGCCCAGGGCACGATCTGCTACACCATCAGCCCCGTACACACGCTGGATCAGTTCGTGGCCATGGCCCGGGAGCTGGAAGCGCTCGACTGCGACAGCATCGCCGTCAAGGACATGGCCGGCCTGCTGACGCCGCAGAAGGCGGCGGAACTGTTCGCCGCGCTGGTGGAGGCGGTGGACATCCCGGTGCACCTGCACATGCACGACACGGCCGGCGTGGCCGCACTCTGTCAGCTCAAGGCGATCG
>JALVEM010000501.1 GCA_027030825.1 Thiohalobacter sp. | reverse complement strand
AAATCAAGGACTGCATTCGCAGCCTGTCCCTGCCCGAACGACGGCTGCCGGATCACCCCGATCCCGACGAGATCCTCGACTTCGTGCACGCCCTCGCCGGCAATGGCGAGTCCTCCGCCTGATTCCGACGGCATTCGTGCTTAGCAGGCTGTTAGGCCCGCATAGTGCATCGAGGCAGGGGTGGGCCAGTCGGATGAACCACTTCACCATCCCTGTTACACTCGCCGGGCCCGCAAACCGAACGACAGCGAAGTTTTCCTTGGACAGCGCACAGGAACAGGCCCAGCACGCCACGCAGGAACACCTCAGAGACCTCTCCCATGCCCTGGAATCCGGGGCCGCGGAGCAGGTGCGTCGGCTCCTGCACAATCTCCATCCGGCCGAGATCGCCGACATCCTGGAATCCGTGCCGGTCCAGAAGCGCCTTCTGCTGTGGGAACTGGTGGATCCAGAGGTGCGCGGCGAGGTGCTGCTGCACGTCAACGACGAGGTGCGTGCCGGACTCATCGACGAGATGGAGACCGGTGAACTGATCCAGGCCACCGAGGGTCTGGATACCGACGACCTCGCCGACCTCCTCCAGGACCTCCCCGGCACCGTCATCCACGAGGTCATCCGCTCGCTCGACAAGCAGAACCGCGCCCGTCTGGAGGCCGTGCTCTCCTATCCGGAGGACACCGCGGGCGGCCTGATGAACGTCGACACGGTCACCGTCCGCGCGGACGTGACCCTCGACGTGGTGCTGCGTTATCTGCGCCTGCGCGGCAGCATCCCCGAGATGACCGACAGCCTGTTCGTGGTCGACCGCGACGATCACTATCTCGGCGTGCTGCCCCTGACCACGCTGCTGACCAGCGATCCCGACCTGACGGTGGCCGAGGTGATGGACACCAGCGTGGAAGGCATCCCGGCCGACATGCCCGCCCAGCAGGTGGCCCGCCTGTTCGAGGACCGGGACCTGGTGAGCGCGCCCGTCATCGACGCCGAGGGACGCCTGCTCGGCCGCATCACCATCGACGACGTGGTCGACGTGATCCGCGACGAGGCCGATCACAACATGATGAGCATGGCGGGTCTCGACGAAGAGGACGACATCTTCGCTCCCGTGCTGCCCAGTGCCCGCCGAAGGGCCGTGTGGCTGGGCATCAACCTGCTGACCGCCTTTCTCGCCTCCTGGGTCATCGGCCTGTTCGAGGGCACCCTGCAGAAGGTCGTCGCCCTTGCCGTGCTCATGCCCATCGTTGCCAGCATGGGCGGCATCGCCGGCAGCCAGACCCTGACCATCGTCATCCGCGGCCTGGCGCTCGGCCAGGTGGGCGAGTCCAACGCGCGCTGGCTGATGCTCAAGGAAATCGCCGTCTCCGTGCTCAACGGCATCATCTGGGCGCTGGTCGTGGCGGTCATCGCCGTCGCCTGGTTCCAGGATGTCCGCATCGGCATCGTGATCGGCGCCGCCATGATCATCAACCTGCTGTGCGCCGCCGTGGCCGGGTTCAGCATCCCGCTCGTTCTCAATCGCATGGGCATCGACCCCGCCCTGGCCGGCGGCGTGCTGCTGACCACGGTCACGGACGTGGTCGGTTTCATGGTATTCCTTGGCCTCGGCACCTGGCTGCTGCTCTGAGAATCGGCTCAAGTTTCCCGGCCCGACGCCGCTCATGCAGTTTGACGTGTCTTAT
>JALVEM010000500.1 GCA_027030825.1 Thiohalobacter sp. | reverse complement strand
GGAGCCGCCTGCGCTCCTCGGGCGGCAGGCGCCGGAACTTCCGGAAGCGTTCACGCAGTTGCCGGCGCGCCTCGGGCGGAAGCTCCCGGAAACGCCGGAAACGCTCGCGCAGAAGCCGGCGCTGCTCCGGCGGGAGGGCGCGGAATCGCTTCCAGCGCTGGCGCAGGCGCTGGCGCTGTTCCGGCGTGAGCTTTCGCCACTTCTCGAACCGCGCCTTCACCTTGCGCCGCTCTTCGGGCGTCATCCGCTCCCACCGTTCCGCGGCCGACAGCAGACGCTCGCGCCTTGCCTCGGGCAGCTTATCCCAGCGTTTCTCGAACGGAGCCAGCAGGCGCTGCTGTTCGGGCGTGAGATCGGACCACTCCGTGCCCGCCACCCCCAGGCCGGGAACGCCCGCCATCCATGCCAGCAACAGCAGGCAGCCTGCCCGGATGGCCTGCATGAAATCCGGACCGCTCGCCCCCGGCCGGTTTCGTATCACTGCATCCTTCGAAGCCTCATTCATCCCGTTTGCGCCCATCCTTCACCGAATCCTCTTCAACATCAGCCCGCGGATCGTTTCGGCCTGCCTCGAGTTCGGCGTCCAGCCACTCTCCGGCCTCGCCCCAGTCCGCCAGGAACTCGAGCAGACCGGCCTCCGGCGCGGGCGTTGGCCCGGCCATGACGCCTGTACTCGAGACCAGCAGAAACAAACCGGCCAGGTTTCGCCATGCGTCAGCCGGTGCCATCCTGCGACTCCAGCCATTCGTAGAACTCCAGATCCGCGATGAATTCCGGATCGTCCTCGATCAGCAGTACCAGGTCCTCGGGTTCGCCGGGGACCGTCGGCAACGAATGTGGCCACCAGAGGCCCACGGCCAGCAGCAGCAATGCCGCCGTCGCCAGCCCCGCGACCATCGGCAAACGCCAGCGGAGCCGCGTCGAGGATTCGAGTGCGACCTCCCGGCCCAGCCTCAGCCGGCGCCGGATCTCGGCACTCAGCGCGGCCTCGTGTTCTTCGAGCCGCGCCCTTGCCCAGTCCTCGAATTCCCGGTCCTTCATGGCCAGTGCGCTCCCACTTCCCGCTTCACCGTTTCCATTGCCCGTGACAGATGGGTCTTGACGCTGCCTTCGCTGCATCCCATCGCCCGTGCCGTCTGCCGGGTATCCAGGCCTTCCCAGACGCGCAGCATGAAGGCCTCGCGCTGCCGATCCGGCAACCTTCGCAGCGCTTCCAGCAGGGCCTCCAGCCCCTCGCGGGCCTGGAGGAGACGCGTCGGATCCGAATCGACCGGATCCGGCGGCTCGGGATCCGCGCCATCCGGATCATCCTCGCGCCGATCCGACCAGACGCTCAACCAACGGAATCGAAGCCGCCGACGCCGCTGCCAGTCACGGAGGCGATGGGTCAGGATGCGGTAGAAGAGCGGGGGCCACTCGCTGCTGTCATGGTCCCGGTAGCGTTCCACGAGCTTCATCATGGCGTCCTGGACGATCTCCAGGGCATCCTCGGGATTGCGGGTCACCAGCTCGGCCATCCGAAAGGCCCGCCTTTCCACCTGCTCGAGAAACGCGCCCAGCTCCGCATCCGTTCCCATCGCCCCGCCATCGCTCTCCTCAGTGCCGTCGATCCCAACGGCGGTCGAACCGTTCGCCCTTGCGATCCAACCGCCGGTTGATCCTGTCACCCCTGCGGTCCAGTCGATCCTCGATGATGTCACCGCGCCTGTCCAGTTTTCTCGCCAGCCCATACTTCCCGCGTGCAGCGGCCTCGGCGGCGCGGCGGTCGAGCCTGCGGTCGATTCGTTCGCCCCGTCGATCGAGCCGGCGGTCGATGCGGTCTCCCTTCATGTCCAGCCGATGTTCGACCCGGTCACCGAAATCGGGAGCAGCCTGCACAACGGGACTCGAGAGCGTCAGTCCCAGCGTCATCAGAAGCGTCGGAATGCCGTAACCTTTCATAGTCTGTTCTCCTCTGTTCAGGTTCGATGGATTGCCGTTCTGCCCCCCTGACAACGCACGAAACGCTCAACGGTTGACACTGACGGACCCCGCCCGGGATCCTTGACGAGCGGAATCACCCTTCCGAAAAGGCTTGACAAAACGGAAAAGCACCGGATTTATGCACAAGCGGAATTTCAATGCACACTGATATGTCGGAGTCTTGACGACCCGGTGACCCAAAACACACATCAAACTTAACTCGTTGATTCTTCGTACAATGCACGGGTGGCGAAAAAATATCCGTTTTAACGAAAATGCAATAATCACGGGACCTGAATCCGTTTGGCCCCATTTCTTCCACAAAGTTATCCACAGATTTTGTGGATAAGGAGAAAAGACCTTGACCAACATGGAGTTGGCCGCCTGATGTCAGAATCGGGATCAGCAATGCCCTCCAACTTGCGGGCACTACACCTGTTGCATAATTGCCACAGGGGTCGCGCAGGATGACCACCATCGTCCTCCGTGTCGCCGTGCCCTGCCCGCTTCCCCGCTGTCTCGACTATCTGCCGCCCGACGATATCGACATCGGCACCCTGGCCGCCGGTCAACGCTTCGAGGTACCGCTCGGGCGACGCCGTCTGGTAGGCGTACTGTGGGAAACGGCCTCCGGCTCCGATATCGCCCCGGAGCGGTTGCGCAAGGCCATCCGCAGGCTCGACGAGGCGCCCGTCCTCACGCCGGACCTCGTCGCCCTCCTGGACTGGGCCGCCCGCTATTACCATCACCCCATCGGTGAAGTGGCGCAGGCCGCGCTGCCCGTGCTGCTGCGCCAGGGCAAGGCACCGTGCTGGCAACCGCTCACACGCTGGCGGGCCGTCGAGAACGCCCCCGAGGCCCTGGCGGAGCTGGAACGGCGCGCGCCCCGTCAGGCGGCCGCGCTCGCCCGGCTGCTCGCGCATCCGGAAGGACTCGACGAGGCGCACTGGCCGGACCGCCCCGAAGCGGCCATCCTGCGCCGGCTGGAGGCCCGGGGGCTGATCCGGCGCGAATCGCTGCCGCCTCCTGCGGTGCTCCCGCCGCCACCGGAGGCCCCGTCGGCTGCCCCCGAACCGACCCCCGAACAACGGGCCGCCCTGCATGCCCTGCGGGAAGGCACGGGCTTCCGCTGCAGCCTGCTCGAGGGCGTGACCGGCAGCGGCAAGACGGAGGTCTATCTTCACCTGCTCGAGGACTGCCTGCGCGCCGGCCGACAGGCGCTCCTGCTGGTGCCGGAGATCGGCCTGACCCCTCAGCTCACCCGGCGCCTGCGCGAACGCCTGCCTGCACCGGTCACGGTGATCCATTCCGGCATGAGCGACCGCGAACGTCTGGATGCCTGGGCGCTGGCCCGCGAAGGACGTGCCGGGGTGGTGGTCGGCACCCGTTCCGCGGTCTTCACGCCCCTGGCCCGCCCCGGGCTCTTCATCGTCGACGAGGAGCACGATCCCTCGCTGGCCCAGCAGGAAGGGTTCCGCTATTCGGCGCGCGACCTGCTCGTCTGGCGCGCACGCCGACTCGACATCCCTGTCGTCCTGGGCAGCGCCACACCATCGCTGGAAACCCTGCGCAACGCGCTCGAGGGCCGCTATCGCCATGTCCGGCTCGCCTCGCGGCCGGGGCGTGCCCGTCCACCGCGCCGCCGCCTGCTGGACATCCGCAGCCGCCCCCTCCATGCCGGCCTCTCCGAGCCGGCGCTGGAAGCCATCGGTCAGACGCTGGCGGCCGGCGACCAGGCCCTCGTGTTCCTCAACCGGCGCGGTTTTGCACCCGTGCTCCTCTGCCACGACTGCGGCTGGCTGGCCGAATGCGAGCGCTGCGACGCCCGCTACACCCTGCACCGGAAACAGCAACGACTGCGCTGCCACCATTGCGAATCCACGCGCCCCGTCCCCCGGCAGTGTCCCGAGTGCGGCAGCCAGGCGCTGATCGCCGTCGGCGAGGGCACCGAACGGCTGGAGGCGTTCCTCGCCGAACGCTTCGGCGCCGAGCGAGTGGTTCGCATCGACCGGGACACGGCCGGCGGCAGGCATCGCCTGGAGCGGCTGCTGGCCCGGGTCCACGCCGGCGAGCCGCTGATCCTGGTCGGTACCCAGATGCTGGCCAAGGGCCACGATTTTCCCCGCCTGACGCGGGTCGTGGTGCTGGGCGCGGACCAGGCGCTCCACAGCCTGGACTTCCGGGCCGGGGAACGACTCGCCCAGCGGCTGGAACAGGTGGCCGGCCGCGCGGGCCGCGGAGTGCGCCCGGGCGAGGTCCTCGTCCAGACCCATTTTCCCGAGCATCCCCTGCTCCAGACGCTGGTGCACGAAGGCTATGCCGGCTTCGCCCGCCGCACCCTCGCCGAGCGCCGCGAGGCCGGGCTTCCGCCCTATGCCCACCTGGCCCTGCTGCGTGCCGAGGCCCCTTCGCCGGCTCCGCCCGAGGCCTTCCTCGCAGCGGCCCGGCAATGCCTGGAGGCCGCCGGCGGCGAGGTCACCCTGCTGGGCCCGGCACCGGCACCCATGGCCCGCCGCCAGGGCCGCCATCGCGCCCAGTTGCTGCTGCTGGCCTCCGAACGACCCGCCCTGCATGCGTTGCTCGACAAGGCGCTTCCACGGCTGGGCACCCTCCCCCACGCCGGCCGGGTACGCTGGTCGCTCGACGTCGATCCGGTCGAACTCTATTGACACGTGCAGTTGCAGCACCAATGCGGGAACACTAGACTTCCCCACACGCCTTCCCCAGGCCCTGCGAGGATGCATAAGCCATGGTCATCCGCCCTGCCCTTCTGCACATCCGGATCTTCTCGTGCTGCCTGCTCGCCTTCTGGATGGCCGGCGCATCCGCCATGCCGGATTTCGCGCGCCGTTACGATCTGAGCTGCGCCGCATGCCATGCGGCCTTTCCGCGACTGAACAAGTTCGGGGAATATTTCCGCGACAACAACATGCGGTTGCCGAACTGGAAAGAGGGCACCGTCTCCGGCGGGGACGACCGTCTGGCACTGCCGGCCGCGCCCTCCCTGGCCTTTCGCGCCCAGGCCTATGTCCAGGCACGACAGGGCAAGTCGATCGATCCCGTGACAGGTGCCAGCGAAAACGCGAACACGGACTTCCAGACACCCTACCTCATCAAGCTGCTCTCCAGCGCGCCACTCAGCGAGCACATCACCTACTACTTCTACGGCATCCTGGCCGAGAAGGGCGGCAACGGGGAAGTGATCGTCGAGGATGCCTGGTTCCGGCACGACGACCTGTTCGGCTCCGGCATCGGGATGATGCTCGGGCAATTCCAGCTCTCCGATCTCATGTTTCCGCGCGAGACCCGCATGACCTTCCAGGATTTCATGGCCTATCGCATGGCGGGCATCACCTATGACCGCGGCGTACTCTTCGACCGTGCCCTGGGCCCCCTGGATCTCGCCCTCGGCCTGACCAACGGCAACGGCATCGAGGACAACCTGAACATCAACAGCCCCGGCTACCGCCGACCGGACAAGATGTTCGACAACGACAATTCCAAGACCCTGTTCGGCCGCATCGGCGGCGAGGCCGGACCGATAAACTGGGGTCTCTTCGGACTCGCCGGCAAGCAGCGGAATGCGACCGGGGATGCCGGCACCGCCATCGGCGATCGCAATACCCGCAAGCGTGTCTACGGCCTGGATCTCTCCGGCGACCTGGACGGCCGTCTCTGGTGGTTCGCGCAATATCTCTGGAACGATTGGGACGATTTCATTCAGGAAGGACGCAGTTATCGCTGGCAGGGCGGCTTCGCCGGGGTGGACTACATCCACGACGACCACTGGGTATTCTCCGCCCTCTACAATTACGCCGATGCGGGGGATCTGGCGGGAACCGACACCATCTACGAAGGCATCGACATCAACAGCCTGTCGCTCAACGTCAGCTACTACTTCATGCGCAATGTCAAGGGCGTGGCCGAGGTGAACTTCGATTTCCTCGACAAACGGGAAAAGACCGGCACCTACTACACCGGCCACCTCAGCAAGGAAAACTACCTGCTCTTCGGGTTCGATGCTGCGTTCTGAACCGGCTCTGGCACTGATCCTGGCGCTCGGTGTCGCCAGCCTGTCTGCCCATGCCGCCTCCCTTCAGATCCGGCAGCTGCGCATCGAATCCGATCCGTCCGGCGCCGAAGTCCACGGCATCGGCGGCCTGCTCGGTACCACGCCGCTGAGCATTCCCGAACGCGCCATCTATCCCAACGACTTCCCCGACGAACGCCTGCCATGGTACGGGGTCGTGGAACTGCGCCATCCCGGCTGCAGACCGCTTCGCCACCGGGTCACCCTGAAGGACGTGACACAAGGCCTCCATCTGCGTCTGCAGTGCACGGACACGGGCATGCCTGCACCGCCTGCCCGCCCCGAATCCGCTCCGGGCGCGAAGCAGGCCACCCGAAGAACGGATCCCTACCGGCGCCGCCTGCGCCAGCTCAAGGTCCTGCAGGAATTGCTCGAGGACGGCCTGATCTCTGCGGAAGAGGAAGCGAACATCCGGCGCCGGATCCTGGAACAAGTGGACGAGTAATCCGCTGCCGGCGCCTTCCTTTCCAAGCCGTCCCACGATCGGGATAATAGCCTCCTCCATGACCATCCCCCAGACCGACATGAAGGAAAAGATCCGGGAATTGCTCGAGCAGGCCGTCTCGGCACTGCGCGAGGACGGCACCCTGTCCCCGGAGGTCCATCCGGAGATTCAGGTGGAGCGCACCCGCGATCCCGCCCATGGCGATTTCGCGACCAATCTGGCGCTCGTGCTGGCCAGGCCGGCGCGGCGCAAGCCGCGCGAGCTCGCCGAGGCCCTGGTCGCCGCCCTGCCTCCCTCCGAGCTGGTGGCGAAGGTCGAGATCGCCGGCCCCGGCTTCGTCAACTTCTTCCTCTCCGACGCCGCCTGGCATCAGAGCGTGCGCGAGGCGCTCGCCGCCGGCCCGGACTTCGGACGCTGCGACCATGGCGGGGGCGCGCCGATCCAGGTGGAATTCGTCTCCGCCAATCCCACAGGGCCCCTCCACGTGGGGCACGGCCGCGGGGCCGCCTACGGCGCCACGGTGGCCAATCTGCTCGAGGCGGTCGGCTATCGCGTGCACCGCGAGTA
>JALVEM010000499.1 GCA_027030825.1 Thiohalobacter sp. | reverse complement strand
GAAACGCAGGATCTCGAGCGGCGCATCGCCCCGGAACAGCGCCACCATCACGATCAGGGCGACCAGGAAGAGGGTGACGAAGATCAGGAAATTGCCGATCTGGATCACCATCTTCTGGAAGTGGCTTCGCTCCTTCAGCGAGGCGCGCGAGACCAGCTCGACCACGGAATGGAAACGGGTGTGAGTGCCGGTGTTGACCACTACGGCCAGCATCTCGCCCTGCTTGACGATGGTGTTGGCGTAGGCCGCTTCGCCTCGGCGGCGCGTCACGGGCAGCGATTCGCCGGTCAGCGCCGACTGGTCGATGGCCAGATAGTCCCCGTCCAGGAGCTGCACGTCGGCCGGCACGATGTCGCCGATCTTCAGTTTCACGATGTCGCCGGGCACCAGCTCGCGGGCCGGCAGCACGTGAAAGCGGCCGTCGCGCAGCACGGTCACCTGCTGGGCCATGCGCTGCCTGAGTGCGGCCAGCGCGTTCAGCGCCCGGTGCTCCTGGAAGAAGTCCAGCAGCCCGTTCACCAGCAGCATGATCAGGATGATGACGAAGTCTTCCCATTTCTGTACCAGGGCCGAGAGCACCGCGGCGATCTCGATCATCCAGGGGATCGGCCCCCAGAAGCGCCGGAAAACGCGGTGCCAGAGCGGTTCTTCCCGCTCCTCGATCTCGTTGGGGCCGAATTCCTGCAGGCGTCTTTCGGCCTCCTCGCTCGAGAGTCCGCGGTGCGGGTCGGTCTTCAGTTCGTCCAGCGTGGCCTGGACGTCCTGCCGGGCCCAGTCGTCGGTGGTCCTTTCGGGAAGGCGAGGCATGCGTCGTCTCGGATACCGGATGACAGCAGAGGATGATGGTGGCGGGTGCCTGTGCTTGCAAGGATGCAGAAAAAAGAATGCCCGGAATCTGATCCAGGTCAGATTCCGGGCGGGTGCGTGTGGATTGCCGTCAGTGCATCATGCCGCGTGGCGGCCGGCGTTTCGGCACCAGTCGCTCGCGGGCGAGATGGGCGTGTATCTGGCGCGGGTCGAGCCGGCTGAGATCCTTGGCGAGCTGGTGAATGCGTATCCCGTTGCCGAGCAGCGCACCGAGTTCCTCGCGCAGGAAACCGAGCGTGCGCTGATGGGCGACCAGCACGACCTCGCGGGTACCGCGTTCGCGCGCCATGCGCGCCACCTCTTCCGCGATGCTGCGGGCGAAGCGTTTCTCGCTCATGGCGAGATGCCGCTGGCGGTGATCGTCATAGGCATGGACCCCCCCGTTCCCGCCACGATTGCCGCCGGAACGAATGTCGCTCCAGAGCTCGTTCTCGCGGGTCTCGGCCTCGGGATTGACGAGGTCCTTGAGCTCCTTCAGGTCCGGGCCGGACTCGATGTCAGGATATTCGGGACGTTGCAGCGTGAAAAAGCGCGCGCGTGCGCCATCGGCCACGATGATGCAATCGGCATGCATGGGCTACCTCCTGTATCGTGGATGGGAAACCGTGCCACGAGGGCACGATCGGACAATGGCATCCGGTCTGGTCCGGATGCGGGGAACGGGGACACGCTGCCCTCGGCGGCTGCCATGGCGGTCGCCGCCGAGACCGCAGATGGATAACGCATACCCCATGTGTAGCCCCGCGGCCGGTCTTTTTCAAGCAAACAAGATTGATGCCAGCGGGTCTTCCGTCCCGTCCTTCGGCGTCGGCCGGGTTCGGATATACTTGCCGGCATCGGAAACCAAACCGCTCGGAGAGAATCCCGCATGAAAACCATGAAGCTCGTCGGCCGCATCCTGCTGGTGATCGTGGTCCTGCTGGTGGTCGCTGCCATCGCCCTGCCGCTGCTGTTCGATCCCGAGGCCTTCAAGAGCCGGCTCACCGGGCTGGTGCGCGAGAAGACGGGGCGCGAGCTGGTCATCGGAGGCGACATCGATCTCTCCGTGTTTCCCTGGCTGGCCGTGGAGGTCGAGGATGTCCGGCTGGGCAACGCCCCCGGCTTCGGGGATCGTCCCTTCGCCGCGGTCAGGGAAGTGAAGGTGGGGGTGAAGCTCCTCCCACTGCTGCGCAAGGAGGTGGAGGTCTCTTCCGTGAAGCTGGAAGGCCTGGCATTGCACCTGGCGCGCAACCGGGCCGGGATCACCAACTGGTCCGATCTCGCCGGCGAGGGCGCGGCTCGAGGGGCGACCGAAAAGGGTGCCGCAGGGGCTGCCGGGCCGTCGCCGGCTGCCGCACCGCTTGCGGCCCTGCGGGTGGGCGGCGTGCAGATCGAGGACGCCACCATCGACTGGGACGATGCGCGATCGGGCGTTCGTTACGGCATCGAGGATCTGGATCTCGAGATCGGGCAGGTCGAACCGGACAGGCCGTTCGATATCCGCCTGCATGGCAGGGTAACCTCGACCCGGCCGGCCATGGAAGGCACCGTCAAGCTGGAAGGGCGGATGCAGATCGATGCCGGCCTCATGCAGATCGAGGTGGCCGGCCTGAGCCTCGATACCGAATTCTCCGGCAAGGATCTGCCCGGGGAGCGGCTGGACGCCTCCCTGGCCCTGGCAGGCCGGCTCGATCGCGGCGCCGGCACGCTGTCGGTGCCCCGCCTGTCGCTGGCGGTTCTGGACCTGCGCTTCAACGGCGACATCGAGGGCAAGGGGCTGAACGGCGGGTCGCCGCAGTTCTCCGGCCACCTGGAGGCCGACGAATTCGTGCCGCGGGAGGTCCTGACGAAGCTCGGGATCGAGCTGCCGCCCACGAGCGACGCCACGGTGCTGGGCAAGGCGGACTTCGAGGCGGGCTTCTCCGCCACGCCGACCAGCCTGGCGCTGGATCCGCTCAAGCTGCGCTTCGACGACACCGTCGTCGAGGGCAATCTGCGCGTACCCGCCTTCGAGGGCCCGACGGTGCGCTATCGGCTGGCCGTCGATGCCATCGACGTGGACCGCTATCTGCCGCCGCGGCAGGAAGAGGCCGGCAAGGCGGGCGGCAAGGACGAGGAAACGAAGGCAACGGGGGACGGGAAGGCTGCTCCGCCGGCCACTCCGGGGCAGGCCGCGGCCGGCGCCGCCAATGCGCTCCCGCTCGAGCCGTTGCGCAGGCTGGATCTGGACGGCACTCTGACGATCGGGGAGCTGAAGGCCTTCGGGCTGCGCAGCCGCAACGTCACCCTCACCACGAAGGCGAGCAAGGGCAGGCTCCGGCTCCATCCCGCCACGGCGGAACTCTACGAGGGACGCTATGCGGGCGACATCCGTCTCGATGTCCGCGGGCGTGAGCCGGTCTTCGCCATGGACGAGCAGGTGACCGGCATCCAGGCCGGGCCACTGCTCGAAGACCTGACCGGCAAGGCCGCGATGACGGGACGGGGCGACGTGAAGGTGAAACTCTCCGGAAGGGGAGTGGACCCCGAGCGCATCAAGCCCACTCTCGACGGCAACCTCTCGATCGCCTTTCGTGACGGCGCCATCGCCGGAATCAACATCCCCCGCATGATTCGCGAGGCCCGCGCGCGGATCAGGGGCGAGACCCTGCCACCCTCCGACGAACCGAACCAGACCGATTTCGCCTCGCTCACCGCCACGGCGGTGGTGAAGGAGGGGGTGCTGCTCAACAACGATCTCAGCCTCCAGTCGCCCCTGCTGCGCGTGGCCGGCAAGGGCAAGGTGGATCTGCCCCGCGACTGGATCGACTACCTGCTCACCGTGAAGCTGGTGGGCACCCTGGAAGGCGCGGGCGGCCGCTCGATGGAAGAGCTGAAGGGGGTGCCGATTCCCGTGCGCATCAAGGGGCCGCTGCAGTCGCCCGGCTTCAATGTCGAGCTCGACAAGGTTCTCAAGAAGGCCGTCGAGAAGAAGGTGAAGAAGAAGGTCGAAGAGAAACTGAAGAAGAAGCTCGGCGACAAGCTCCCCGGGCCGCTGGGTGACCAGCTCAAGGGCATCTTCGGAAGATGAAGCCGCGTTCGAGAGTCTGGCTGCTGGGGGCGGGGCTGCTCGTTGCCCTGTCCGGTTCCCGGGCGGCCGAGATCCTCGATCTCACCGTGGAGCGTCACGAGCGCAGCTACGCCGCCGAGGTCGATGTGCGCTTTCAGGCGCCGGTCGAACGGGTGCGTGCCATCGTGATGGACTACGAGCATCTGCCCCGGCTCACCGAGTCGATCCGCGAGGTGGAAGTGCTCGAACGCGAAGGGAACCGGCACGCCCGCGTCCGCACCCTGTCGCGGATCTGCGTGCTGTTCCTGTGCAAGGACATCCGCCAGGTGCAGGACATCGACCTCGACGACGAGGGCAATCTGATGGCCGTGACCGTGCCGGACGAGAGCGACCTGCGCTATGGTGTGGCGCGCTGGTGGTTCTGGCAGGAGCCGCAGGCCGCGCGCATGCGCTTCATCAGCGAGATCGAGCCGGCCTTCTGGGTGCCGCCCTTCATCGGGCCGCTGATGATCCGCCATGCCCTGGAGCGCGAGGTGCGCCGGACCATCGACAACATCGAACGGCTGGCGGAGGCCGGCGATGGACGGGACTGAGACG
Organism: Thiohalobacter sp.; assembly: GCA_027030825.1. Lineage (GTDB taxonomy): Bacteria > Pseudomonadota > Gammaproteobacteria > Thiohalobacterales > Thiohalobacteraceae > J048. Next base: position 2,598 of record JALVEM010000499.1, on the reverse strand, counting down.
CCCGAGACGCCGGCGGACTTCGCCGAACGCCTGCTCGCCTGGTACGACCGCCACGGCCGCCATGATCTCCCCTGGAAACGGCCTCGCGATCCCTACCGCATCTGGGTGTCCGAGATCATGCTGCAGCAGACCCGGGTCGGCACCGTCATCCCCTACTTCGAACGATTCATGACGCGTTTTCCCGACGTGGCCTCGCTGGCCAGGGCCACCGAGGACGCGGTGCTCGGGCTCTGGAGCGGGCTGGGCTACTACGCGAGGGCCCGCCATCTGCATCGCGCCGCCCGCATCCTGCTGGCAGAGCACGGCGGCGAGCTGCCGCGGGATCCCGAGACCCTGAGGGCGTTGCCCGGCATCGGCCGTTCGACGGCCGCCGCCATTCTCGCCCAGGCCTTCGACGAGCGGCACGCCATTCTCGACGGCAACGTCAAGCGGGTGCTCGCCCGTCACCGGGCCATCGATGGCTGGCCGGGCCAGGCGGCCGTCGAGCGCCGGCTCTGGGCCCTGGCCGAGGCACTGACGCCATCGCGGCGGGTCGCGGACTATACCCAGGCCATCATGGACCTCGGCGCCTCGGTGTGCACGCGCGCCCGTCCCCGATGCGACGCCTGCCCGGTCGCCGGCGACTGCCTCGCCCGTGCCAGTGGCGAGCCGACACGCTGGCCCCGACCCCGCCCGCGTCGTCCGCAGCCGGTGCGGCAGACCTGTTTTCTGCTGCTTCGCCACGGTGACGCCGTGCTGCTCGAGCGTCGACCGCCGACCGGCCTCTGGGGTGGGCTCTGGTGCTTTCCACAGTGCGATTCGCGCCCCGAGGCCGACCGCTGGCTGGCCGAGATGGCCGGCCCCGATGCCGTCTGGCGCGAGCTGCCCGGCGTCCGGCACGCCTTCACCCACTTCCGGCTGGAGATCACCCCCCTGCTGTGCTCCTTGCCGGAAAACCCCGCCCGGCGTGTCATGGATGGCGGTGACCGGCTCTGGTATAACGTGCGCACGCCCGACGCCCTGCGGGGGCTGCCCGCGCCGGTGCGCCGCCTGCTGGAATCCCTGCGGCGCCAGGCGGACGAACGAACGGATCCGGAGGACGACACATGACCCGAATGGTGCATTGCGTGAAGCTCGGTCGCGAGGCCGAAGGCCTGGACCGCCAACCCTACCCGGGCGAGCTGGGCAAGCGGATTTTCGAGAACGTCTCGAAAGAGGCCTGGCAGGCCTGGTTGCGCCAGCAGACCATGCTGATCAACGAATACCGCCTCTCGCCCATCGACCCCAAGGCACGCAAGTTTCTCGAGGAGCAGATGGAGAAGTTCTTCTTCGGCGAGGGTGCCGAGCTGCCGCCCGACTACGTGCCGCCCGAGAACTGATCCGCGACTGCGCCGTATCGCAACGCCCGGCCCGGGAAAGCCGCGGCGAAGCGGCAAGCGAATGCCCGGACGAGCAGGAGGCGGGCTTGTTCATCGGGGGGTGATTGCCTACATTACGCATGTGAATCAACGGCACTGCCGGGGGGCGAGGCGGCCGGGGCAGCAGGGAGGAGTCGACAACATGAAACGCACGCACCTGAAAGAGATCCTGATCCTGTTCGGCGGACTGCTTCTGCTGCTGGCCACCTCGGCGCGGGCGGCGGTCAGCCTGAGCGGTTTGTCGCTAGTTCCGTCTACTGTCTATCCTGGAGAGAACATCACCATAACCTACACCTTGTCGTCCTCAACCGGAACCATCAGCAGCGGTACCATTCAGGTGCAATTGCGCGACTCGGCAGGCACCATACTCTATCTGTTTGACGGTGGCAGTTTGCCCGGTACTGGTAGCGTGGTTAGCGGCAATGTCACAGTCGCTATGACAAACGTAGCGACGGGCACATACCAAGTTTGGTTGAGGATTACTGGTGGCGAATTTCAGATAATCACTGCACCGAGTACCTACGATGTTTCTGGTCAGGCCGGCGTGCTCACCGTCACGCTTGCCTCAACGCCGTCCCAGCTCGAGTCGATGCTGGGGCTGGCGAGCACGCCTTCACAGCAGCGCGTGGTCAATGTCATCTCCAGTTTCTGTTCCACACAGCGTGCCGAGGAACGCCTGCAGAGCGACTGCAGCACCCTGTTCCGGGCCGCCGAGGGCAGCGCCTCGGACCAGCAGGGGGTGCGGGACGCCCTGTTCGCCATCACCCCGGATCAGGGCTCGATCCCCGTCCGCGCCAGCCAGAACGGCGTGCAGGCCCAGCATCGCAACCTGGGCCGGCGGCTCTCCGCCCTGCGTGCCGGGGTGCGCGGATTCGATCTTTCCGGACTGCAGGTGCGCGTGGGAGACAGGCTGCTGCCGGTCGGGCGACTGATGATGGCCGCGGCCGACACGGCGCGAAGCGATGCCGGCGGTGACGGCTTGCTGGGTTCGTTGTGGGAGTCGAGCCGCTGGGGCGGATTTCTGAGCGGCACCTGGACCCAGGGCAGCCGGGATGGCACCTCGCTGTTGCGCGAGTTCGACTTCGACGGGCTCTCCCTGACCGGTGGTATCGACTACCGCTTCTCCGAGCGCTTCGTTGGCGGCCTCGCGCTGGGTTACGATCGCAACCGCAGCGACCTCGGCCGCTCCACCGGCGATCTG
>JALVEM010000498.1 GCA_027030825.1 Thiohalobacter sp. | reverse complement strand
CGTCAAGGCCGGCGAAGTCGTCATCGAGCAGGGCAGCGAGGGCGACTATTTCTATGTGATCCGCTCCGGCCGTTGCGTGGTCACCCGCCGTCCGTCGCCCGGGGCACGCGAGGTCAAACTGGCCGAGCTCGGTGACGGGGATGCCTTCGGCGAGGAGGCGCTCGTCTCGGATGCCCGCCGCAATGCCACGGTCACCATGCTCACCGACGGCATGCTCATGCGGCTGGCCAAGCGCGACTTCATCGAGCTGCTCAAGGAACCGCTGCTGGAGCGGCTCGATTTCGCCTCGGCGCTCGCCCGCGGCGAGGAGGCGGTGTGGCTCGATGTGCGTCTGCCCGGCGAGTTCGAGACCGCCCATGTGAGGGGCGCCGTCAACATCCCGCTCTCGGCGCTCCGGCTCGAGATGCAGTCGCTCGATGCGGGACGTTTCCACATCGTCTACTGCGACACCGGGAGTCGCAGCGCCAGCGCCGCCTTCCTGCTGAGCCAGAAGGGATTCGAGGTGGCGCAGCTCGAGGGCGGCATCGCGGCCGTGCCTGACGAGTATCTGGAGGGCAGCGACGCCGCGGTGCGCGCCATGGGTCAGTCGAGTCGCGAAGCCGCGCCGGAGGCTGGCGCGGAGGCGCGGGACGCGGTTCCGGAACCGCCCGCCGAGGCGGAGGTGGTGCCCCTGGTGCCGCCGGCGCAGGAGAAGGCCGAGGAGCAGCGCCGGGAGACGGTCGCGGATCGCCGGCCGGCCCGGCAGGAAGGAGAGCCCGAGCACTTCCGCAAGTTCCGCGAGGACGCCACCCGTCGGATACGCGAGACCCGCGAGCAGCTCGAGCAGGCCCGGCTGGCGCAGGCGCAGGCCGAGGAGAGGGCGGAGGCCCTGGCCGCGGAACTCGAGGCCCTCAAGACCCGCGAGAACCCCAGGATCCGGGAGCTCGAGGCCGCACTCGAGGCGGCGCGGGAAGAGACCGAACGGCTCCAGTCCCGGCTCATCGAGATGAAGTCCTCGATGGAGGGCGGGCAGGCGGCGGAGGCGGCCGCTCGGCAGAAACTGGAGGCGCTGGAAAGCCGGCTCGACGAGGCCAGGGAGGCTGGCGAGCGATACCGCGCCGAACGCGACGCGCTGCAGGGCAGGATCGAGGCGCTGCAGGCCCAGATGCAGGCCCTGGGCGAGGCGCGCCTGCAGGCCGAACAGGCCGTACAGGAAACGCGGAACCGGCTGGAGTCGCAGCTGGCCGAGTTCGAGCGTGCCACCGCGCGTGTCAGGGAGATGGAGGAGGAGCATGCGCATCTGCGCGCCCGGCTCGAGGAGGCGGAATCGGGCCGTCGCCGGGAGCGTCAGGCACTCGAGGATCGCCTCGCGGCGCTCGAACGGGAGCGCGACGAACTGGCTGCCAGGCTCGAGACCCTGGACGGCAACGCGTCCGAGGTGCAGCAGCGACTGGAAGCGGAGCTGGATCGTGTCAGGCAGGAGAAATCCCGGCTCGAGAGGGAAGCCGAGGAAACACGGGCGCGGCTCTCCGAGGAGGTCGCATCCCTGGCCGGGACGCGCGACGCGCTGCAGGCCGAACTCGAGGCCCTTCGCCGCCGGGCGGCCGAAGGCGCCGAGGGCGTCACGCAACTCGAACAGGCGCTCGAGGCCTCCCGGTCGGCGCTGGCAGAGGCCGAAGCGCAACGCGCATCGCTGGCATCCCGGCTCGAGAGCCTGGAGGCGGAACTCG
>JALVEM010000497.1 GCA_027030825.1 Thiohalobacter sp. | reverse complement strand
GGTACTGACCGCGCCGAAGCACGGCTACGGCGCCAATCTCAATCCCTGCCTGGACTGCAAGATCTTCATGGTGCACAAGGCCCTGGAGTGGATCCGCGAGCACGACTTCGATTTCATCATCACCGGCGAGGTGGTCGGCCAGCGGCCCAAGTCGCAGCGCGCCGACACCATGCCGGTGGTGGCGAAGGAGTCGGGCGCCGAGGATCTGCTGCTGCGGCCGCTGTGCGCGAAGAACCTGCCCCCTACCCTGCCCGAGCGCGAGGGCTGGGTGGATCGCGAGAAGCTCTACGACTTCAGCGGCCGCACCCGCAAGCCGCAGATGGCGCTCGCCGAGAAATTCGGATTCCGCGACTACGCCCAGCCGGCCGGTGGCTGCTGCTTCCTCACCGATCCGCAGTATTCGCGCAAGCTCGCCGATCTCTGGCAGGCGCGCGGCAGCCGCGAATACGAGCTCGACGACATCATGCTGCTCAAGGTCGGTCGCCACATCCGGCCGGCGCCCCACTACAAGCTCATCGTCGGGCGCGAGGAAGGCGAGAACAACTTTCTCGAGGGCTACCGGAAACGTTTCCTGCACCTGCGTACCCTGAGCCATCCGGGGCCGCTGGTGCTCATCGACGGCGAGCCGACCGCGTCCGACATCGAGCTCGCCGCCCGCATCGCGGCGCGCTACAGCAAGGGGCGCTCGGCACCCGAGGTCGAGGTCGAGGTGACGCCGCCCGAAGGCGAACCGCAGCGCCTGCGCGTCCCTCCCCTGCCCCCCCACGAGCTGCCGGAATCCTGGGTCGTATGAGCGAACACGAACTCGACGCGCGCCACGTGCTCTGCCCCCTGCCGGTCATCCGCACCCAGGATGCCGTGAAAAATCTCCCGCCCGGTGCTATTCTCCGCGTCCATTGCACGGATCCCGGGGCCATCAACGACATCCCCGCCTGGTGCCGCATCAACGGCCACGAGGTGCTGGAGGTCGCGCAGGACGGCCGGGAGATCACCATCACCCTGAAGGTGGGCGAAGGCTGAGAAGTCGCGCGCCCCGCGCATCTCCGTGGACATGGCACAGGCGATCGACCACCGACATCACGACAGTGCCCGGTACCGGGACACCCGTTTCATCACCTGGGTCGGGGCCGGGGTGGATCTGCTGCTGGCGGGTGTCAAGATCGTCGTCGGCTGGCTCGCCCATTCCCAGGCCCTGATCGCCGACGGCATCCATTCCCTGTCCGATCTGCTCACCGATTTCATGGTGCTCTTCGCGGCCCGCCATTCCCACCGGGAGGCCGACGAGGAACACCCCTACGGTCACGGGCGGATCGAGACCGCGATGACGGTGGCCCTCGGCGTTGCGCTGTTCCTGGTCGCCGGCGGCATAACGCTGGATGCGGTCGACCGGCTGTTTCTCGATGGCGAGCTGGCCCGGCCGGAGGCGATCGCCCTGGCCGCCGCTGCCCTGTCCGTGGTGGTCAAGGAAGCCCTCTTCCACTACACGCGCCATTATGCGCGCCGCCATCGCTCGCCGATGCTGGAGGCCAATGCCTGGCATCACCGGTCCGACGCCATCTCCTCGATCGTGGTGATCGTGGGCGTGGCCGGCGCCATCTGGGGCTATCCCTGGCTGGATGCGGTGGCGGCAGTCGTGGTGGCCGTGATGATCGCACGCATCGCCTGGGAGCTCATCTGGCAGAGCGTGCGCGAGCTCATCGACACCGCCCTCGAG
>JALVEM010000496.1 GCA_027030825.1 Thiohalobacter sp. | reverse complement strand
CGCCTGAATCGCGGCCTTGCGACCCTGGCCGTCACCAGCCTGCTCACGCTGGCGGCGCTCGGCGGGGCGCTGCTCGCCCTGCAGATCGGCGCAAGCCGTGCCGCAGGGCAATCCCTGAGCCTGGAGACCCGTCACCTCGAGGCCGTCCTCGAGGCCATGCTGCTGGATTTGCTGGCGAATCCGGAGGCACTGGAGACCTTCATCGGACAGCGGACGAGCTGTCGATCCCGCATGGAGCTCGAGGACGAGGGCGGCCACGAAGTACGGATTTGGTTCGATCGCTGTCACACGGCACCCGACAGTGTCCGGGTGCGCATGGAGACAGGCAGTGCTTCCCTTTCGCGCGTGGCAAACCTCCTGGTGCGGCGGCGAGACGGCCGCTGGAAAATCGTCCCTGGTAGCTGGCATGACTTCGATCCCTGACCGTACCCGCGGCATGGCGCTGCTCGAGGTCGCCATTGCCCTGATGCTGCTCGCGGCCGGATCGGCCGCCCTGCTGCGCCTGCAGCTCCAGGCGCTCGAAACCTCGCGCGAACACCGGGCCCTCACCCAGGCCACCTGGCTGGCCCGGGACTGCCTGAGCCGGCTGCTGCATGCCGCAACCCGGGGCCGCAGTGCCCGCGCCGACTGCACCACACTCCCCGACTGGCACCTTGCACGGGAGTGCAAGGCGAACCTGTGCATCGTCAGGCTCCGCCAGTCCACCCCGCCCTTCCTGGAACTGCGGATGCAGGCACCCCGCCCGACACCTTCAAGCTGAGCGCCCTCCGGCCGAAAACTTCTGAAGGACTCTCCTGACGAGCGAATGCAAACCGTTCGTCGGGCGAAATCGACCATTCGTCGGATCACACGAGATTCCGGCGACCCGAGTGGATATACCTGCGAACATGGAAAAGGCACACGGATTCACACTGGTGGAGCTGATGGTGACGGTAGCCATCGCCGCCATCCTGCTGGCGACGGGCCTGCCCGCCATGCAGAACTTCATCAAGGACAACCGCATCGTCACGGCGACCAACGAGCTGGTGACCGCCCTGCAGCTGGCCCGCACGGCCGCCGTGCAGTACGGCACGAGCGCATCGGTCTGCGTATCCAAGACCCAGTCCGGCTGCTCCGGCAGCAACTGGCGCACGGGCTGGCTGGTCTGGGTGGACAAGAACCGCAACGGCAGCCGTGATGCCGGCGAGGAGATCCAGTATTTCAACGCCCTCGACGAGAACGTCAGGGTCACCGCGCCGGCCACCACCATCCGCTACGACGATCGGGGCAACGTCAGCGCGGGGACGGGCAGTTTCACGATCTGTGACGACCGCACCGGCGAGACCGGGCGGCGCATCAATGTCCGGATCACCGGACGGGTCTGGATCGAGAGGGATGTCACATGCTCCTGAGCACCTGCAAGGCACGCGGATTCACCATGATGGAGCTGCTCGTCTCCATCCTGGTGCTTTCGGTCGGACTGCTGGGACTGGCCAGCCTGCAGACCACCGGGCTGCGTCACAACGCGAGCGCCTGGCAACGCACCCTGGCCACGGAACTGGCCGCGGACATGGCAGACCGCATCCGCGCCAATTCTCTGGGCGCAAACGAAGGGGACTACGACAACATCCAGCCCGGCGCCCACACCGACTGCCTGACGCAGAATGGCGGTTGCGCGACCCCGGCGGCGGTGGCCGATGCGGATGCCGCCCAGTGGTTTGCGGCCCTGGCCAACCGGCTGC
>JALVEM010000495.1 GCA_027030825.1 Thiohalobacter sp. | reverse complement strand
ATCTGTCTTTTTTGATTCAGTTTCTTACCGTGGCCCCAGTCCATTTGTTCATTGCAGCATTACCGATATGCAATCTTCACTTTCCGTGGATTCAGTGGATTCCGTGGCCATTCCTTCCCCAGTCATTCCGGAAAGCGCGAAGCGCTTGTCCGGGATCCACACCTCTCCATCATCCCGGACGGCGCGAAACGCCGATCCGGGATCCGGGAATGGAATGAACCACGGCGGCATGGATCGGCGCGGTTTCTGGATTCCGGGTCTCGCTTCGCTCGCCCGGAATGACCATGAGAGAAGAGGCTCACCCGGAATGACCATGAGAGAAGAGGCTCGCCCGGAATGACCATGAGAGAAGAGGCTCGCCCGGAATGACTTCGTCCTTGGTCATCCCGGAAGCCCGCACAGCACCCACTTTGGTCATCCCGGAAGCCCGCCTAAAACCAACACCCCAGGTCATCCCGGAAGCCCGCGCAGCGGGCTATCCGGGATCCACGCCTCTCCGTCATCCCGGACGGCGCGCAGCGCCGATCCGGGATCCGGGAATGGAATGAACCACGGCGGCGTGAATCGGCGTGGTCTCTGGATTCCGGCTCGCGCGTCCCGGCCAAAGGCCGGTCCGCTTGGCCGGAATGACGGGTGGAAGATAGCCCGCATCTGATCCCAACTTCCAGCTTCTGAATTCTGAATTCTGGATTCTAATTTCCAGCTCCCGGCTTCCCCTCCCGCCCTGTCCGAAACATCAAGGGCAGAAACAGCGCACAGTAGATCAGAATGAAGGCGTCACCGAGCGCGACATAGGGCGTGCTGCCCTGCATGGGCAGGGCCTCGGCGCGGACCACGGCGATCTCTCCGCGCGGTGCGCGCGAGACCACTCGGCCCTTGTCGTCAATGGCGCCGGTGATGCCGGTATTGGTGGCCCGCAGCACCCAGCGCCCGGTCTCGAGGGCGCGCATGCGCGCCATCTGGAAGTGCTGGGACGCGGCGATGGAATCCCCGAACCAGGCATCGTTGCTGACGTTGACCAGCAGCCGGGCCTCCGGCAGGCCGTGACGGATCTCGTTGCCGAAGGCGATCTCGTAGCAGACGGAAGCCCGCACCGGCTGGCCGGCCACCTGCAGCAGGGGCTGGTCGAGCGCACCGGCCGAGAAATCCGCCACCGGCAGGGGCATCACCTCCATCAGGGTGCCCAGCCATTCGCGCAGCGGCAGGAATTCGCCGAAAGGCACCAGATGATGCTTGTAGTAGTAGTTCACGCCATCCCCGGTCACCGCCATGACGGCGTTGTAGTAGCGCCAGTCCGTGCGATCGAGCACCGGCACTCCGATCAGGAGATCTCCACCCACCGAGGCAACCTCCCGGATCAGCGGCCGGATCACGGCCTCCTCCACCTGGTCGGCGAACGCCGGAATGGCCGATTCGGGCCAGACGACGAGCCGGGCGCCCCAGTCGCCGTCGTACCACTCGTTGCGCGTCATCCTCGTGTAGCGGGCGATGGTGACGTCGCGCATCTCCGGTTTCCACTTCTCCGCCTGGTCGATGTTGCCCTGCAGCAGACTCACCCGCACCGGATCTCCGGCCGGTTCGGTCCACTCGTGCGCACCGGCGAGCCAGCCCAGCCCCCAGAGCACGACCAGCCCCACGCCGGACCAGAGAAAGGCCGCCGGGTGACGCAGCCGTGGCAGCCCCACCAGCAGCGCAGCGGTCAACACCAGCGCGTAACTCACG
>JALVEM010000494.1 GCA_027030825.1 Thiohalobacter sp. | reverse complement strand
CGATCGATCAACGAGATCGGGCATGTCATGGGCATGCAGACCATCGCCGAGTTCGTCGAGACGCCCATGACCCGTGAACGCCTGGTTCGGATGGGCGTGGACTGGGTTCAGGGGCACGCGATCCATGTGCCCGAGCCGCTTCCGTCCCGGCCGGGCGGCAGGGTGATTGTCTGGCCCGGCAGCAGGCCGATCGCCTGATCACCGATGGTGGTGAGGGAAGTCGTGCCCGGCGAACTGTTCCGTCAGGCTGTCTGCCTGGAAACGGAGCAGCCGGCCCGCCAGACCGGGGTGCGCCTCTGGTACGAGAGCCAGCGCCGGGCCGGCTGGCGCACGGCATGGATCGAGGCCGCGCAGCCCGGCGCAGGGCGCGACTGCCTGGGCCGGACCCTGGATGTGGCCGTCTTCGACGCCACCGCGGGCTTCGATCCCGAGGCCTTCGCACGCGTCTGTGCAGCCGTGCGGGGTGGGGGCGTGTTCGTGCTCGTCACGCCGCCGCTTCGCCGGTGGGTACAGCGGGGTGACGCCATGCTGGCGCGTGTCGATGCCTGGGGCGCCCATCCCGGCCGCCGTGGCTTCCTGGAGCGACTGGTGCGTCTGCTGGAAGAGAGGGAGGCATTCCGGGCCTGCCCGGCGGCAGAGGCGCTGCCGGAACCCATACGGGTGGCGGAACCCCACCTGCATACCGTCGAGACGGCGTGGCTCACGCCGGATCAGACGGCGGCACTGGAGCAGCTGCACAGGGTCCATGATGCGGATGGTCCGTATCCATTGCTGCTGGCCCCGCGCGGTCGCGGCAAGTCGACCGTGCTCGGACTGCATGCGGCCCGGCTTCGGGCCGAGGGCCGGGATCCGGTCGTCACGGCCCCGTCCAGAGGCCATGCCTCGACCCTGCTCGCCACGGCCGAGGCAGCGGGCCAGAGGCTGAAATTCATGGCGCCGGACCGGCTGCTGGAGGCGGGCATGGCGCCGGAGGCGGTACTGGTCGTTGACGAGGCGGCCTCGATTCCGCTGGCGCTGCTGCATGCCCTCATCCGCCGGCGCCGGGCCCTGCTGGCCGGCACGGTCGATGGTTACGAAGGCACCGGCCGAGGGCTTCTGCAGCGTCTCCTCACAGGACTGGAACGTCCCGTACAGCGAATCACGCTGACCAGACCGGTGCGCTGGAAGGCCGGGGATCCTCTGGAATCCTTTCTGTCGGATCTGTTGCTGTTCGATGGGGCACATGCTGTCGACCCGCCGCGGGCCTCGTGCCCTGCGGGGGATGACCTCGAGTGTTTCGAGATCTCCCGCGACTCGCTGTGCAACGACGAATCACTGCTGCGCGAGGCATTCGGGTTGCTGCGCGATGCGCACTATCGTACCCGGCCATTCGATCTGCGCATTCTCCTGGATGCAGGCAACGTCCGCCTGTTCGGGGCGAGTCGGCAAGGCCGGCTGCTGGGAGTGGCGATGGTGCTCGAGGAGGGCGCGCTGCCCCGGGATGTCGTGGATGCCGTCCGTCGTGGCGAACGCCGCGTGCGAGGCCATCTCGTGCCTCAATCGCTGGCATACCATCTGAATACCCCCGAGGCAGCACGGCTGCGTTGCTGGCGGATCAGCCGGATCGCCGTGCGTGCCGACTGCCGGCGCAGAGGGGTGGGAACGGCGCTGCTCTCGCATGTGCGCGAGTGCGCCCGAACAGTCGGCATCGACTGGCTCGGCGTCTCCTTCGGCGTGGATCCGG
>JALVEM010000493.1 GCA_027030825.1 Thiohalobacter sp. | reverse complement strand
TGCCGAGCACCACGGTCTTCTGGCGGCGAAACTTCGGATGGAGTTCGGCGAATTCCTGCCCCTCGGTGGTGCAGCCGGGCGTGTTGTCCTTCGGGTAGAAATAGACGACGACGTTCTTCCCTTCGAAGTCGGACAGGCAGACTTCCTTCTCGCCGGTGGCGGGCAGGCAGAAGTCCGGCACCTTCTTTCCGACGGCGACCTTGCGGGCGGGCATGCTGTTTTCCTCCTCTGGCCTATTGCTTGGCGGGTTCGAGCACGGCGTCCAGGTTGAGCTGGTCGCAGAATTCCATGAACTCGTCGCGCAGCGAGGCGATGTGCTGGCTGGCCGGTACCGAGATCAGCATGTGCACGGCGAACATGGGCGTGCCGGTGTGGGCGGCGGCATAGGTAGTGGTGCTGAGGTCCTGGATATTGATGCCCCGTTCGGAGAAGAAGTGCGCCAGCCCGTGCACGATGCCGGGATGGTCCAGCGCCACCACGTCGACGGCATAGGGGAGCAGATCGGTCTGGGGGGTGGTGCCTTCTGCGCGGCGGCTCGTGACATTGAGATCGAGCTTCTCGGCCAGGCGCGGGAGCTGATCCTCGATGCGGGCGATGGCGTCCCAGGTGCCGGAGACCAGCAGGATGAGCGCGAACTCGCCGGCCAGCGCGGTCATGCGGCTGTCGGCGATGTTGCCCCCGGCCTCCAGGATCATGCGTGTGAAGCGGTCGATGAGACCGGGGCGGTCCTTGCCGATGGCGGCGATGACGAGCTGGCTGGTCATGGTTCAGTCCATGTCGTCGAGGTTGACGGAACGCAGGCGTTCGGCGGCCTCTTCCGGGCTCACCGTGTTCACGAACAGCCCCGAGCCCAGCTCGAAGCCCGTGGGAATGCTGGTGCGAGGGCAGATCTCGAGGTGCCAGTGGTAGCTCGGGTCGCAGTCCTCGTATTCCTCGCCGCGCGGCCTGGAATGGAAGAAATAGTTGTACTGCACGCCGCCGACCACGGCGTCGAGGCGCGCCATGGTCCGCTTCAGCACCCGGGCCATGTCGCGGCGGTCCTCGTCGCTGATGTCCAGGAAATCGCTCTGGTGATCGAGCGGCAGGATGTGCACCTCCCACTCGTAGCGGCTGGCGAAGGGCTTGATGGCGATGAACCGCTCGCCGCGCTCGATCACGTACTGGCCCACGTCGATGCGGCGGCGCACCCGGCCGGAGGCCCGGTCGTAGATGGTCGCCTCGAAGGTCAGCGCCTCGTCGATCAGCGAGCAGAAGATGCACTTGTGGTGCTTGCGGTAGTGGTTGCGGCTGTGGGCCACCTCGTTGTGGACGTTCTCGGGCACCACCGGCATGGCGATGATCTGGCTGTGGGTGTGCGGGATGCTGGCGCCGGCCGCCGGCCCGAAGTTCTTGAATACCAGCACGTACTTGAGGCGGTCGTCGGCCTCGTAGAGCTGGGCCATGCGGGTGCGGTAGGCCTCCAGCATGAGCGTGATGTGGTCGACGCTCATCTCGTGCAGGGCAATGCCGTGAATATTGTGGTCGATGATGACCTCGTGGCGGCCGTAGCCGTCGATGGCCTGCTGCAGGCCCAGCACGAGCGTGTTGGTCTCCCGGTCGTCACCGAGCACCGGGTAGAGGTTCTCGACGATGCGCACCTCCCAGTGGGCCTCGTCGGGCAGGGCGAGGATGGTCGGCGGGGTCATGTGCTCGTTGCCGGGGCAGAAGGGGCAGGTGTCCACCCG
>JALVEM010000492.1 GCA_027030825.1 Thiohalobacter sp. | reverse complement strand
TAGCCGCCCATGAACCGGTGCGCGACATCGAAGATGTGCATGGAGCCGCCGCGCCCCCGGCTGCAGCCGGTCTCCTTCCCGTAGAGCTCGGCCATCACGGCCCTGGGATCGGCCCCGCACTTGATGGCGTGGACGTGGTCGCGATAGCCGGTGATCACATAGTCGTGGCCCGGGCGCGCCGCCTCCAGCACACCGTGGGCGCAGGCTTCCTGTCCGGGATAGAGATGCAGGAATCCGCCGATCTTGCGTTCCACATAGGCCTCGTAGCAGCGCTCCTCGAAGCGCCGGGCGAACAGCATCTCGCGCAGCAGGCGTTTCTTGGTTTCGATATCCATGCAGCTTCCTTGACACAGGGGCACCGAAAGACGCCCGGCAGAGCGAGGCGGCCCGGTACCCGAATCGCAACGAGCGCGATATGATCAGCGTTTTGCCCGGCGAGGTCAAGGCGAGATCCATGCAGATACCCCTCGAAACCCTCGAAAAACTCGAAATTTATCAACACGTAACGAAAAGCCTCCCGGCCCGGGCCGTGCGTGCGTCGGCCTGGCTGGTGCTCCTGCCGCCGAAGGGCCGGCGCATCGAATGGACGGACCATCCCCAGGGCGAGCGCTTCCGGCGCCGCCTGCGCGGCCGCGACGAGCCCCGCATCCGGACCGAACTCGACGACGAGGCCGGCACGCCGGTGCTGCTCGCCCGCCTGGACGGCAAGCGCGCCACCGTCTTCGACCGGCTCACCCAACTGCGCGAGCACCTCGACGCCCTGCTCGAGCAGCGGCACACCGGGCTGCTGATCGATGTCAGCCGGCTGGATCCCGAGGCCGGAAAGGAAGCGGCACGGGCCGCCCTGCTGGCTGTCTTCGCCCGGATCGCTCCCCTGCCGAAGCTGACGAAGGAGAAGACACCGGGCTGGCGGCTGCGGGACGTGCACCTCTGGGGACCGGCAGAGCGCATCGACGTCGAGTCCCTGCGGCTGGAGGCCCTGGGCAATCACCTCGCCCGCTGGCTCACCGCCCTGCCCGCCAACCGGCTGTTCCCCGACGACTACCGCCGGCTGGCGGCCCGGCTCGCGAAACGGGAGGGCTGGGAATACCGCTTTATGGGCACGCCACAGTTGAAGCGCCTGGGCGCGGGCGCCTTTCTTGCGGTCTGCCAGGGAAGCCGGCGGCCGGGCAACGGCATCGTGCACCTGCGCTACCGCCCCCGCCGCCGGCGCAATGTCAGGCGCCTGGCCCTGGTCGGCAAGGGCATCTGCTTCGACACCGGCGGCGTCAACCTCAAGACGGCCCGTTACATGCACGGCATGCACGAGGACATGGAGGGCAGCGCCGTGGCGCTGGGCACCTTTCTCGCGCTTGCGCGCCGCAACCCGCCCTTCGCCATCGACGCCTGGCTGGCGGTGGCCGAGAATGTCATCGGCCCCGAGGCCTACCGGCCGAACGAGGTGGTCACGGCCTGCAACGGCACCCACATCGAGGTGATCCATACCGATGCCGAGGGCCGCATGGTGCTGGCCGACACCCTGGCGCTGGCCTCGCGCGAGAAGCCGGACCTGCTGATCGACTACGCCACGCTCACCGGCGCCTGCGTCTACGCCCTCTCGACGCGCATGAGCGGGGTATTCACCCCGGACGAGTCGCTGCAGCAGGATGCGCTCGAGGCCGGCCGCGAGAGCGGCGAACGCGTCTGGCCCTTCCCCATGGAGGCCGACTTCGACGAGGCCCTGAAGAGCGA
>JALVEM010000491.1 GCA_027030825.1 Thiohalobacter sp. | reverse complement strand
CCTATTACGACCGGATGGCCGAGCGCCGGCCTTCGCTGCCGTTCGACATCGACGGCGTGGTGTTCAAGGTCGATCGTATCGACCAGCAGGAGAAACTGGGGTTCGTCGCCCGGGCGCCGCGCTGGGCCATCGCTCGGAAGTTCCCGCCCGAGGAGGCGATGACGAAGCTGCTCGACATCGAGGTCCAGGTCGGACGCACCGGCGCACTTACCCCGGTGGCGAAACTCGAGCCCGTCTTCGTGGGTGGCGTGACCGTCAGCAGCGCGACCCTGCACAACGAGGACGAGGTGCATCGCAAGGACATCCGCATCGGCGACTGGGTGATCGTCCGACGGGCCGGGGACGTGATCCCCGAGGTGGTCGGCCCGGTGCTGTCGAAGCGCCCGAAGAACGCACGCATCTTCCACATGCCGAAGAAGTGCCCGGTGTGCGGCTCGGCCGTGGTGCGGATGCCGGGCGAGACCATCCACTACTGTACTGGCGGCCTCTACTGTCCGGCGCAGCGCCGCGGCGCCATTCTGCATTTCGTCTCGCGCCGGGCGATGGACATCGAGGGTTTCGGCGACAAGCTGGTGGCCCAGCTCGACGAGAAGGGGCTGGTCAAGGACGTGGCCGATCTCTACTACCTCACCGAGGAGCAGCTGCTCACGCTCGACCGCATGGGGCCGACACTGGCCAGAAAGCTGCTCGCCAACATCGAACGCAGCAAGAACACCACGTTCGAACGCTTCATCTATGCGCTCGGCATCCGCGAGGTCGGCGAAGTGACGGCCAAGACGCTGGCCGAACACTTCCGGGGGGATATCGACGCCCTGATGCACGCCGACAGGGAGACGCTGGAACAGTTGCCCGACATCGGGCCGGTGGTGGCCGGACACATCGAACGCTTCTTCGCCGAGGCCCACAATCGCAAGGTCATCCGCAAGCTGCTAAAGGCCGGGATACATTGGCCGAAACCACGAAAGCGGAAGGAGACCTCGATCACCGGCAAGACCTTCGTGCTGACCGGCGCACTCTCGAGCATGACCCGGGAGGAGGCGAAGGAACGTCTGGAGGCGCTGGGCGCCCGCGTCAGCGGCAGCGTCTCGCGGCGGACCGATTACGTGGTGGTGGGAGAGGCGCCCGGCTCCAAGTATCGGCGTGCGCTCGAACTGGGCGTGCCCACACTCGACGAACAGGCCTTTCTCGATCTTCTGTCGCAGGCCGAACAGGAATAGGGGAGGGCGGATCCGGCCGACGGATTCGGCAGTATCAAGGGGGACATGTCACTGGAAAGCCAAGAGAAAACCTGGCTCGAAGCGCTGCAGGGGTTGCGCCGCGCCGCACAGTCCTTTCTGGGGGCGCGCTTCTCCGAGCTCTTCGACAACGTCGAGACGGGGCTGCTCGATCTGGCGGCCCGCGCCGAGAACAACGAGGAGCAGAACCGCATCTTCGCCACCATGAACCGCCTGCTGCAGGAGCGGCGCGTGTTGCATCGACGTTATCTCGAGATGGTCGATCGGGGATTCACAGCATTCATCGAACAGCGTGCCGCCACGAGCGGACACGCCGGCCCCAGCGATCTGCCGCCGCCGGAGGCCTGGCAGCTGGTCGACAAGGAGACGATCGAATCCGAGATCCCGGCCCGCAACCTCATCGAACGCGCCAACGCCCTCTACCGCGACGAGCTCCACGGCATCCGCACTCGCCTGGCCGTGATCAACCATGGCCGGCCGGTCGACGATGAACTGATTCCCGCCGGCCCGACCCATCTGGTCCAGAGCTGGCGCCTGATGATCGAGGACTTCGAGCTCACGCGCCGGCTGCGCATGGTACTGTTCGCGCTCTACGACCGTCACGTGATGCGCGAGCTCGAGGGATTCTATGCGGACTACAACCGGCGTCTGATCAACGCCGGCATCCTGCCGCACCTGCGCTACGAAATCCGCAAGGCGCCCGATCAGGAAAACGCTTCAGCGGAACGCCAGCCTTCCGAGCCCGCCTCCGACGTCGATCGCCTGCGCGCCTCCACGCTCGATGCCCGCCAGCTCGAGGAGACGATGCGCGCCATTCGCGAGGCGCTGGCCGCCCGCCTGGCGGACGAAGCGCCCGCAGGAAACGTGGCGGGGCAGGCTGACGGACAGGAAGCCCCCCGGGATGCGGCAGAGGGGCGGCAACCGAATGCGGGACCCGGCAGCGGGGAGGATGCCGGCATCCCGGGACGATCGGCGCCGGGCTCGGAGGAGGCTGCCCCGGCAGCGTCACACTCCGGTGTCGAACGCCTGGTGGAGCACACGGATCGCCTGCAGCAGGAGGCCCGGGACGCCTTCAGCGCCCTCGACCGGAGCTATTTCGAGGCGGTGCGCACCGATCCCGCGCTGACCGAGAAGCTCTCCGATATCCTGCACCGCGAAAAGCTCAGGCTGCTGGAGCTGGCGGCCATCCAGGGCGTGATGGCCACGGTCGACCACGAGATCATCGAGCTGGTGGGACAGATCTTCGAATACATGCTCGACGACGAGACCCTGCCCAACGCCGTCAAGGCGCTGCTCAGCCGCCTGCACACGCCCTACATCAAGATCGCGCTGAGCGACAGCAGCCTGTTCGTGAATCCCGACCATCCTGCCCGGCAACTGATGGATCTCATGGTGGCCGCGGGACGACGCTGGGTCACGGAGGACGATCTGGACCGCGGGATCTTCCCCTGCCTCCGGGAGATGGTCGAACGCATCCTCCGCGACTACCGGAAGGACCCCGCCGTGTTCGAGAGCCTCGTGGCGGATTTCGAGCCCCGCCTGCGCGAACTCGAATTCCGCGCCAGTCGCATCGAACAGCGGACGCTGGAGGCCGCCGAGGGGCAGCAGCGACTGGAGCAGGCGCGCCGCGAGGCCCGGGCCCATCTGGCGAAGATGCTGGAAGGGCGGCGCCTGCCTCCGGATGCCGAAACCTTCTTTGCCAACGTCTGGGCGGAGAAGCTCACGCTCATCCTGTTGCGCAATGCCGAAGGCAAGGAGAGCGAGGCCTGGCGGCTCGCCAACCGGGTGCTCAAGGGGGTGCTCTGGACGCTCGAGCCACGATCGCCGGACGAGGCCCGGGAGTTCCGTGACGAGCTCGAACACATCAATGTCCTGATCCGCGACGGTTTCCGCGAGCTCGCCAGATACGGCCAGCGCGACTTCGAGCGCCATTTCGAGCGGGTGCGCGAATGGCAGGAGCAGGTGCTGGGCAATCCGGAGGTCGAACTGCCATCGACGGACACCCTGGTGGCCGACCTCACGGAAGGCCTGGAACTGGAACCCGAACCCGATCCCGAGCTGATCCCCGAGGCCGTGCGCAGGCAGATCGATCGACTCGAATACGGGGCTCTGCTCGACATGCTCGACGAGGAAGGAGTCTGGCAGCGCAGGAAACTGGCCTGGTTCAATCCCAACACCAACCGCTTCCTGTTCGTGGACGTGATGGGGGCCCGTGCCGAGGACCTGGGGCTGCAGGCCCTCGCGCAGGGGCTGCTCGAGGAACGTATCCGCATCGTCAGCCACGACGGGCGCCTGCGCTCGTTCCTGGACCAGGCGCTGACCGGGCTGCGCGAACTGCTCGGACGCGGCGGCAACCGGTCCGGAGCAGGATCGGAGGGGGCACGGCATGCAGAATAAGCGGCGGTTCGAACGGAAACCGGTGCCGGACAACGTACTGCTGATCGACGAGCACAGCGGTCGCCGGATCGGCGGACTGATCAACCTGTCCATCAACGGGCTCATGCTGCTCGCCGAACAGGAGATCGCGCCCGGCACCATCCTCCAGACCCGGCTGGCGTTGCCCGACGCGCCCGCGCCGCTCCAGCTCGGTATCGAGGCCCTATGGACCCAGCCCTCGGATCTGGAGGGCTACCACTGGATGGGCTGCCAGATACTCTCCATCTCCGAGCTCGATCTGGACTACCTGCAGGACTATCTCGACTCGCTGCCCGTCTCCGGAGACTGATTCCGGGAAGCATCGCGACGATCGGCGGCTTCCGCCAGCAGTTCGATCCAGTGCAGCACCGGCAGCGCCGTGGCGGTGGCGATGTGCATCTGGCAGCCCACGTTGGCGGTGACGACGGCGTCGGCTGCCTCGAGAGGAAAACCGGCCATGCGGGCCTCGAGCAGCCGTTCCGAGAGCTCCGGATGCAACAGGGACCAGGCCCCGGCCGAGCCGCAGCAGCGCCAGGGCTCCCTCACCGGCAGGAGCTCGAAGCCGGCGGCCGTGAGCAGTTCGCGGACCCTGACATCCAGCCGCAGACCATGCTGGAGCGTGCAGGGGGCGTGAAAGACGATCCTGGGGAAAGGACTGTGGGCAGCCAGCCCCTGCACTCGTTCCGGATCCAGAACCTCGGCGGGGTCGCGCACCGCGGCGGCGAAGGCCGCCGCCCGCTCCGCCCATCCGGATGACCCCGCGAAATGCTCGTCGTACTCGCGCAGGTGCAGTCCACAGCCGCTGGCGGCCGCCAGGACCGGCACCTCGGACTGCTGCTCGCGACAGGCCCGTTCCCAGGTCTCGATCATGCGTTGCATCAGGCGGCGGGCCGCATTGCCCTGATCGAGATGGGCATTGAGCGCGCCACAGCAGGAGGGTGATTCGATCGCCCGCAGTCCCACGCCCTGGCGCGCCAGCAGCCGGGCCAGGCCGCGATTCGTGCCCGGGTGGGTGACCTGCTGCACGCACCCCGGCAGCACCAGCATGGTCGTGTGCCCGCTCGTGTCCCGCCAGGAAGGCAGCCGGGGCACCTGCGGCAGGCGTCGCCTCAGGCGCCCGGGAAGCAGGAAATCGAAATGCCGTGCGAGATCCAGCAGGGCGGTCACCCGGTCGGGGCGGGGCATGAGGCTGCCGATCGCCGCACGGGCCAGGCGCTCGCGCCACGGCCGGCCGAGACGCTCGGCCGCCTGCGGCCTGACGCGTTCGAGCACCCGGTGGTATTCGACCCCGGAAGGACAGGTGGTCTCGCAGGAACGGCAGGTCAGACAACGGTCGAGGTGACGCACCGTGTCGCTGCCGGCGGGGCCGCCTTCGAGGAAGGCCTTCATGAGATAGAGCCGGCCTCTGGGGCCGTCGTTCTCGTCGCCGAGCAGGCGGTAGGTGGGGCAGGTGGCGGTACAGAACCCGCAGTGGACGCAGCGTCGCAGCACGGCCTCGGCCACTTCGGCCTCGGGCAGCGATCGAAATTCCGGTCGAAGACGGGTCAGCATGCGACGGCTCCCCTCAGCAACCGGCGTGAAGCCGGCCGGGGTTGAAGATGCCTGCAGGATCGAAACTGCGCTTGATCTGCTGATTGAGCCAGAGCAGGGTCGGAGAAAGCGACTGCCAGGGCCGTTCCGGAGGGGACTGCCGGAAGCGCTGGGCGTGCCCGCCGAGGGTGCGGGCGAGGCGCAGTGGCGCCTCGTCTTCCGGATCGGCCAGTACCCAGCGCTGGGCACCGCCCCAGTCGATCAGCAGATCCTCGAGCTCGTGTCCCGTCACCGGCGCCATCGCGGGCACCGAAAGGCGCCAGAGGGTGCGCGACTCGCGGTGCCGGAAGAATTCGAGCGACTGGTCGCGAAGCGCGCTCCAGAAGGCGGGCCGTTCCTCCTCGCCGCCGAGCTGCCGCCGGGCGGCGTCCACGGCGGCCGAGGCGCCGGAGAGTCGCACATGCAGGCGACCGGCCACCCAGGCTGCGCCCGTGATCGGCCAGGGACGGCGCTGCCAGCGGGCCAGCTGCGCCAGGGCCGCCTCGGCGCCGAGCTCGAAATGCAGCGCCACGGTCTTCTCCGGCCTGGGCAGTACACGCAGATCGACATCCAGCACCAGCCCGAGACTGCCGAGACTGCCGCAGAGGGTGCGGGAGACATCGTAGCCGGCGACATTCTTCATGACCTGGCCTCCGAAGCGCAGCACCTCGCCCTTGCCGTCGATCATGCACAGGCCGAGCACATGATCGCGCACCGAGCCCAGCCACGGCCGTCCCGGTCCGGCGAGCCCGGCACACAGGGCGCCACCCACGGTGCCGCCGGGGGGGAAGACCGGCGGATCGAAGGCCAGCCTCTGGCCCTCGGCGGCCAGGACGCGCTCGAGATCGGCAAGCGGCGTGCCGGCCCGCACCCGCACCACCAGTTCGCCCGGCATGTAGTCGATCACACCCTCGTGGCCGGCGGTCGATAGCGGACGCACCGGGCAGGGATTGCCGAGGAAGCCCTTGCTGCCGGTGCCGATCGGGGCGATGGGCGTGCCTGCGGCGGCGGCTTCGCGCACCTGTTCGCGAAGTTCCTGAGTCCGGTCCGGCATCAGAAGCGCTCCAGCTCCGGATGCGGCAGACGCCCGCCATGCACGTGCATCGCGCCCAGTTCGGCACAGCGGTGCAGGGTCGGCACGGCCTTGCCCGGATTGAGCAGCCCCTTGCCGTCGAAGGCGCGCTTGATGGCGTGAAAGCGCTCCAGTTCGGCCCTGCCGAACTGGATGCACATGGCATCGAGCTTTTCCGTGCCGACGCCGTGTTCCCCGGTGATGCTGCCGCCGACGGCCACGCAGGCCTCGAGAATGCGCATGCCGACCGTTTCCGCCTTTTCCATCTCGCCGGGCACGCCGGCGTCGTAGAGGATGAGCGGATGCAGATTGCCGTCGCCGGCATGGAAGACGTTGGCGATGGGCAGCCCGCTCTCGCGCGAGAGGCGGGCGATGGTCTCGAGCATCTCGCCCAGCCGGTGGCGCGGAATGGTGCCGTCCATGACGTAGTAATCCGGCGCCAGGCGGCCGACCGCCGGAAAGGCGGCCTTGCGGCCTGCCCAGAGTTGCCGCGCCGCCTCGGGCGTGCGCGCCTCCCGGATGCCGCTCGCGCCATGCTGTTCGAGGATTGAAACGACCCGAGCCGCCTGGGCTTCAGCCTCCGCCTCGATGCCGTCCAGCTCGCAGATCAGCAGGGCCTCGCATTCTGGATAACCGGCCTGCATGTAGGCCTCGGCGGCCCGGATGGCCAGCCGATCCATCATCTCCAGCCCCGCCGGGATCACGCCGCTGGCGATGATCGCGCCGACGGCGTCACCGGCATTGCGCACCTCGTCGAAGGCCGCGAGCAGCACACGCACCGCTTCGGGACGGGGCAGCAGACGCACACGGATGCGGGTGATCACCCCGAGCAGTCCCTCGGAACCGGTGACCAGCGGCAGCAGATCCAGGCCTGGGCCATCCAGCCCGCCGCCG
>JALVEM010000490.1 GCA_027030825.1 Thiohalobacter sp. | reverse complement strand
TGAGCCGAGAGTTGCCGGCCTGGGTCAAGCTGCACGAGGCCGGCGGCAACGTCTGGTATCAGGCCGGCAGGCGCATCGACGGCCCCCACCTTCAGCTCGCGGAGGTCTCGCTCCGCTGATCGCCGGACACCACGAGATCGCGCAGCGTCATGCCATCGAGCTGACGTTCCCAGGCCGACTGCAGGCCCTCCATCACCCCGTCCACCGCCGCGAGCGGCCGGATCTTTTTCCGATTGAGATAGAAGGACTCGTTGTGCCGGCGTACGGCATTCAGTAGATCGATCATCCGGATGGTCTCGATCTCCCGGGCAGGCACATAGGCAGCATCGTTCCCGCACACCTCGACCAGAAAACGCTCGTCCAGCAGCGCCTCGACCACCTGGGTCACCGGGCCCACGGGGACACCGATGCATGACGCCAGGTCGTCGAGCGTCATCGGGGGCCGGTTCCTGAAGTGCGCCTCGCCGATCCTGTGCATCACATGGAGCATGAGCAGCTCACGCATGCGATTGCTCAGTTCCATGCGCACCGGCGTGCGGGCCATGTAGTGCGGATGCTGTATGTAGAAGGCCACCTTGGCGCCGACCAGCAACACCATCCAGTTCAGATAGAGCCAGATCAGCAGCAGAATGACGATGGCGAAACCGGAATATATCGCCGTGTACTTCGTCGACGAGGCAATGAAGCCCGCAAATAGCCACACCGTGGTCTGCCAGAGCACGCCGGCGACGAATCCGCCCACCATCGCGGCACCTGCCCTGACCCGGGTGTTCGGGAAGAACACGTAGATGAAGGTGAAGGCGAGCGAGACCAGCACATAGGGCACGAGCTTCGAGGCACTCAATATCAGGGTTCCGAAGGGCTCTATGGCTACAAGATGTTGCACCAGGCGCGTGTTCATGATGCTGGCCGTGATGCCCAGCGCACTGAAGACCAGCACCGGACCGATCAGGGTGATGGTCAGATAGTTGCTGAAGCGTTCAGCGAGCGGTCGCAGCTTTCTGACCTGCCAGACATGGTTGAACGCCGCCTCGATCTTCTGCAGCAGGGAGACCACGGTATAGAGCAGGAACGCCAGTCCCACGGCGCCCAGCACCCCCACCTTCATCCGGTCCACGAACTGCATGATCTGACCGGCGAGCTCGGTACCCATGGCGCCCATGGGCTCCAGGAAACGCAGCAGCATGGGCTGCAGGAAGTCGTGTGCGCCAAAGGCCTTGAGTACGGAAAAGCTGAGCGCCAGCAGGGGTACGAAGGACAACAGCGTGGTGTAGACCAGACTCATGGCACGCAGGGCGAGTTCGCCATCCATGAGATCACGGATCACCACATACACCAGCCTCAGCAGCCAGACCAGCCACTGCAGAGGCCTCGGCCTGGAAGAGACGTCCTCTTCCCACAGCAGGGATTGCATCCGCTCGATGAGCCTGTCGGCCGGTGATCGCATCGTTCCGCCTTCCCGGTGGCATTGCAACGAAAGCTCATTGTATGGCATTTCGCAGTGTTTCATAACGGCATTCGTTGCGGCACGTGCCGCTGCACGCACCGCCCCTTCCAATGGTCCATGCTGTTTACCGCATCTGTACGGCATGTCGGATCATGAAACGACATCCCTGTGGAAGATCCGGGCACCGCGCCTTCACTATCGCGTTTCGTGCTGCCATAGCAGCGTTTCATCGATGTCGCCGCCTCGCGCACGCCATGCCGACATGTGCATTCCGAAACCCTGACAGGCAT
>JALVEM010000489.1 GCA_027030825.1 Thiohalobacter sp. | reverse complement strand
CTTCAATCTGGCCGATGCGGCCATTACGGCCGGCGCCGCACTGCTGGTGCTGGGCGGGCTGACGAGGAGGGAGGATGGCTGACATCGTCATGGGCAGCCGGGTGCGGCTGCATCTCAGGCTCCAGCTGCACGACGGCACCGTGGTCGAGGATTCCTTCGAGAGCGGCGAGCCGCTGGAATTCACCCTCGGCGACGGCACCCTGGTCCAGGGGCTGGAGCTTGGGCTGCTGGGGCTCGGACCCGGCGACGAGCAGACGCTCACGCTGGCGCCGGAGCAGGCCTTCGGACCCCACAATCCGGAACTGGTATTCGAGTTTCCGCGCTCGGTCTTTCCATCGGACATGGAATTGCAGCCCGGGCTGGTCATGACCTTCGATCTGGGCGAGGTGCGGGACGTGCCGGGCATGCTGCTCGAGGTGGGCGACGACAAGGTCACCGTCGATCTCAACCATCCGCTGGCCGGCAAGCCCGTGGTCTATCATGTGAAGGTGCTGGAAGTGCATCCTCCCGGGGGGCTGTCATGAGGATTCGGCTGGCGTCGCCGCGCGGATTCTGCGCGGGCGTCGATCGCGCCATCGAGATCGTCGAGCGGGCGCTCGAGGTGCACGGCGCGCCCATCCATGTCCGGCACGAGGTGGTGCACAACCGGCACGTGGTCGAGGATCTGCGTGCGCGTGGCGCCGTGTTCGTCGAGGAACTCGACGAAGTCCCGGACGGCGCCATCGTCATCTTCAGTGCCCACGGCGTTTCCAAGGCAGTGCAGGAAGAGGCGGCACGGCGAGGGCTGCGGGTCTACGACGCCACCTGCCCGCTGGTGACCAAGGTCCATCTCGAGGTTCAGCGCCATGCTGAACAGGGGATCGAGTGCATCCTGATCGGGCATGCCGGGCACCCCGAGGTGGAGGGTACCATGGGGCAGTACGACACTGCCGCCGGAGGTACCATCCATCTGGTGGAGACGGTCGAGGATGTGGCCCGTCTCGAGGTGCGGGATCCGCAGCGACTGGCCTATGTCACCCAGACCACGCTGTCGGTCGACGACACACGCCGGATCGTCGAGGCGTTGAAGGCGCGCTTCCCGGCCATCCGGGGACCGCGCAAGGACGACATCTGCTATGCCACGCAGAACCGCCAGGATGCGGTGCGCGAGCTGGCGCGCCATTGCGACCGGATCCTGGTGGTGGGCTCGCGCAACAGTTCCAATTCCAACCGCCTGCGCGAACTGGCAGAGCAGCAGGGCGTGGCGGCGCGGCTGATCGACGATGCGGATCAGATCGACGTGGGCTGGCTCGAGGGCGCCGAATGCGTGGGCGTGACCGCCGGAGCTTCGGCGCCGGAGGTGCTGGTGCAGGGCGTGGTGGAACGTCTGCGTGCACTGGGTGGCGAACTGGAGGAAAACGCGCCGGTGCGCACCGAGTCCGTCACTTTCTCGCTGCCAGGTGCGCTGCGCCGCTGAGCCTCGTTATCCTATCTTGCCCAGCACTCGCTCGCCGTGGACGAGCCCGACGCGAACCGCTTGCCTGCCTGATTGATGGACAGCACCTTGCAGTCCGTGTCCTTGGTCTGGGCATTCTTCGGAACGGCCCGCAGCAGGTAGGTCGTGGCCGTGTGCCGGGCCGTGGGCAGCACGATCACGTATCTTGCCTTGCCGGTCTCCGGGATACGTTTATAGGGCAGGTCGGCTCGGGTCAGATTGTTGCCGTCGGGTTTGACCCTGTAGGATCCGGTCTGAGTGAAGTTGCGC
>JALVEM010000488.1 GCA_027030825.1 Thiohalobacter sp. | reverse complement strand
ACCTCGACCCTGTGCTCCTGCCTGGCCACCCACGCCGTCATGCAGTTCCGCTACGGCAGGAAGCGCCGGCCGCTGGGCTTCAAGCGCTGGGGCATCTACCCGCATCGCGTGACCGACCGCACGCACCCGCTGGTCAACAACGTCAACACCCGCTTCGACGTGCCCCACTCGCGCTTCAACCAGATCGACCGCCGCCAGTTCGAGGAGGCCGGCCTGCCGGTGCTGGCCGAGAGTGAGACCGCCGGGGTGCACCTGGCCGTCAGCGAGGACGGCTTCCGCATCGTCTTCTTCCAGGGCCACCCGGAATACGACAGCATCAGCCTGCTCAAGGAATACAAGCGCGAGGTCAACCGCTACATCCTCGGCGAGCGCGACGACTACCCGCCCTTCCCCGAGAACTACCTGACCCTCAAGCACCAGGCCATCCTGGAAGAGCACCGCGACCGCGTGCATGCCGCCCTGGAACGCGGCGACGCCCCGCCCGACCTGCCCGAGCACCTGATCGCGCCGGAGCTCGACAACACCTGGCGCGACACCGCCGAGGCCGTCATCAACAACTGGATCGGCAACGTCTACCAGATCACCAACGTCGACCGCCGCCTGCCCTTCCAGGAAGGCGTCAATCCCGACGACCCGCTGGGACTGCGGAGCTGATCAACTAACCTTCCAGCCAGTTTTCCACTTTCAGGCCAGGCACCCGGGAGAATTCATCGAGATTTGCGGTGACCACTGTCAAATCAGCGGCCAGGGCGTGTGCTGCTATGAGCAGATCATTGGGACCGATCAGCTCACCCCGACGCGTCAGATAGTCACGAAGTTTCGCGTATTCACGATCCGCAGGCGGCTCAAACGGCAGAATCTCCAAAGCCGACAGCACCAGATCAACACGCTCGGCAAGTCGCCTGGAACCCGATTTCACCGCACCATAGCGAAGCTCTGCTGCGACAATGATGCTTGTGCAGACCGCCTGCTCACCCACTGCTTCGATCTTGTGGGCAACCACACCATGTGGATGACGTATCAGATCGGAAAGAATGTTGGTATCAAGTAGCCAGACAGCGGACACGACTACCTCCCCTCGTCATCGAGGGGCGGCAGATCCTCGTCTACATCAGGAAAGGGTTCCTCGATAGAGTCAAGCTTGTCGAGCAGCGCCAACAACCTGCCCTTTCGGACAGGCTCCACGATCAGACGGTCACCTTCCTTGCGAATGATGGCCTCATCCCCTTCGAGCTCGAACTCCCGGGGGATGCGCAGTGCCTGGTTGCGTCCGTTGCGAAACAGTCGCACATGACGTTCAGGTGTTGCCATGCCGGCATCCTCCATATAGACATATGCCAAAGCATATGTCTATATGGCAAGCCGGTCAAGGACTATCCAGCCTGTCGCAGGTGAGTTTCGAGCAGCGCGCGCAGTTCCGGGATGCAGGAGCCGCAGTTGGTGCCCGCCTTGAGCGCCTCGCCGATGGCCTCGACCGTGTTCAGCCCCTGCGCCCGGATGGCCTCGATCAGGGTGTTCTCGCCCACGCCGAAGCAGGCGCAGACGATGCGCCCGGCATCGGGCCGTCCGCGGCCCGGCCGGCCGGTGAGCAGGCTCATGCGCTCGTCCTCGTCGAGCACCTCCTTCTCGAACAGCGAGCCCAGCCAGTCGCGCGGCGGCAGATGGAAGTCGGGCCCGATGAAGATGCAGCTCTCCAGCCGCCCCTCGACCAGCCGCGCCGCCCGGTATCGCTGCCGCCCGCGGTCG